>JACRMK010000056.1 GCA_016235055.1 Chloroflexota bacterium
CCAACTTCGTTGGGAGGGGGTCGGGGGGAGGGTAGCGCCATTTTTTCGGCGGGCCAGCTTGCGTGACAAGCGCCTGAGAGCCAGCGCATCGCAAGCGGCATTGGAAAGTACCCGTACAAAGCCAAATTGAGAATTGCTGGGCTGAATTTTAAGCCGGGGCGGCCTGCGTTACGATCGGGGCGCAGGGCGCGCCGGATCGAAATCCCAAATCTCAAGCGCCAAATCCCAACGGGGGGGGCACCCATGCCGAACAGGCGCGGCGAATGAGGCTGTGACAATGTGCGTGCAGCCCCGGCAATAGCACGCTCGATGGGTCAAACGCGTTACCACCAGAGAGCTGCACGCGTGCCCTTGCCGGGGGGCCGTTGTTTGGCGACGCCGATTGTTGCTGACCTGTGAACGACGTTCGTCAGGACTGCAGCCTATCCTCCAGGCGTTGGGTTTGGAGTCAGACCAGCGAGCTTACGAAGCCGGCTTGACAAACTGGAAGTATCCGAACCCCAACGCCAGTAGCAGATAAAGCGCGACCGTGACCCACCCAAGCGCATTCGTCACATTCGAAAGCTGTGCCAGCAGGGCGACGATGAAACCGATTGTATCGCCGACGACGACGGCCATGACGAGTGCGCGCAGCGTCACTTCGGAACCGGGTGCGTTTCTGGCGAACCAGAGCACCCAGCCCAGGAGGATGAACGACGCTCCGAAAAGCTGCGTCATCATGGCGCCGCCGGGGGTCAGCGTCACGCCGTAGAACGACATCAGGGTCGCCGGCATCAGTACGAAGCCAATCCCGAAGACAACGACAATGACCGCCTTGATGGTCATCAGCATACTGAGCTTCACGACATGCTCTCCTTTCTGCCCCGTGCGGGGCAATCAAGTACTCCAGGTGTCGCCAAACACGTGCCTTCCCGCACCTCCACAGCGGAAGTCGCGCCTTACACGCCGATTCGAGGTTCAATGCTGTTGCAAAGTTGCTTCGACAGACAAAACAAAAACACCGACCATTGATCTGGCTGGAGCCAGAGCACAACGATCGGCGCAGATTCTCCACGATCCCCCTCCGTGCGAAAGAAGCGGAAACGCGATCAATATGCAGCTGCAAACCCGCTGTCTCATTGTAGAACCGATACGGGGGATTGACAGTGGCAAATGTCCTGATTCTTTCAGGACGGCATGACGTACGGGGATGGTGCGCTTGTGGGGCTACGGAGCGAAGGGCGCCGGATTGAAAGCCCAAGCGCCAAAGCCCAGCGGGGAGCGCAGCGTCTGAAATTAGGCTGCGTTTACTTCGAGTGAATGTATTGCAGGAGCGCGGGAGGAGGCAGGAAAAGCAAAGAGAATGCCGTGTCTGGCATTGAGACAAGCATCAGGCATGCTTTTCCAGTAAGGATTGCACGCGCAGATCATCCAGTGCGGCGTCGGTCGGCAGGGGGCCGTCCGGCCTGAGCAGGCCGCGCAGCCGCAGCGGGGTGTCCGTCGCGCGCGCGGTGGGCTGCAAATCGTCGCGGATCGACTGTGTCAACATATTGAGCAGATGTAGCCGCTCGTCCAGCGTAAGGTGTTTGATCACGCCAGCCAGTTCTTGAACACTCACGGTGCGCCTCCTCTCATGCGTTCAGTATAGGCGGAACGATGCGCACTTCAAAACAAAGTGCTCGTATTGGCGCCGACGGCGAAATCGCGGGACCTCAGAACTGGTGCGGTGATCCGGTGGTGGTCGACGATTGCTGCACGCCAGCCGGCTTTCGTTCCGGCGACCGGCAAGACCGAGCTTCGGGTATTGATCCGGCTAG
The DNA here is from genome assembly GCA_016235055.1 of Chloroflexota bacterium. NCBI lineage: Bacteria > Bacillati > Chloroflexota > Chloroflexota bacterium. The sequence continues at coordinate 1,797 of JACRMK010000056.1, forward strand.
TAGCATGCCGCCGGAGGCACCTATTGCCCAGCAATTTGGCCCATGTGTATCTGAGCCAGGTGGTGCTCAGTTTCCAAATTGAGAATAGCTGCGGCTAAGGGCTTCCAGTTGGTGGATTACTTTTCTTGCGGAACACCTCAATACCTTGTCCGCGATCCATGCGATTCGGGGCCAGTTGGTAGGTTTGCCAAAACCACGGGTCGCTCACGACTGGCGACATTTCTGAAACAAGGGCGACCCACCACTCGGGCTGGTATTCTTTGACCACATGCAGCGAGTCCTTGCCAACCGTATTCAGGCTGACAAGCCCGCCCGCATCGACCATTGTTCGCCGTGTGAAGTATCCCAAGACTCCGATTTCGTTGGCGCCAACGGTGCTCGCACTGGATGATTGTCGAACGATCATTTCCGCGATGAGCCGGTAGGCCCCCTCGCGTCCCTCCGTCCAACGGACGAGCGCCTGGTAATGTGAAGCGACTCTGGCCGGCAGCGACAGCGCAGTTGTCGCAAGCAACACGAGCACCAGGCCCAACTGAACGCCCCGCGCAGCAAGGGCAGGCCCGTGCAACTGAATACGCCGCCATGCCCGTTCGATGCCGGCGGCCTCGAACAGCTTGATAAACCCAATCAGCATGCAGACATAGTACACAGGATACAGAGGGATAAAGTACCACATGAAATATGTGAACACGTTCGCCACAATAAAGACCAAGGAGTAGAGAAGCCCCCAAAGCAGTACGAGTGTCAGCCCCTCGAAGCGTCGTTCCCGAACAATGACGACGATGCCGAGCAGTGCCAAACAGGCAAATAGCAGGCCTTTGTCTGCCCCCGTATTGACCCCGGCGTTATTGGTGAAATATGAAATGTAGTTCTCCGCACTAATCCAACGATCACTCGACATGCCCGCAGCGCCTTTGGCAATTGCCGACTGCGGAAAGGGGGAACCGTAGTAAAGAAGCGTGAACGCGATCCATGGGAGCAGAATCGCTGCAAACAACACCAACGGTTTCCATCCAGTCCATTGGTGGTGAATAACGAGAATCGTGGCTACTGCCGTGACGCAGATAACGCCGTCTATGCGGATCAATATGAGTGTCGCAGCGGCAACAGCCATCAACGTCCAACGCTGTCTCAGCGTGCTCCAGAATACACACTGCATAATGAAGATGTAGAGCGATGTTTCCATTCCAGAAACGGCATAATACGAATATTCTGACGACACAGCAATCAGGAGCGCTGTGAGCAATCCCAGCAACTGCAACCTAAGCCATGTGCAAAGCGAGTAAACCATCACGATAGTGCCTATGTCAGCCGAGAGATTGATCCAGAATGAGGTAAGCTGAATGTCAGCACCAGCAAAACTGGCTATTCCCAACACGATGCCGTATAACGGGGCAGTTGTGCCCAGCACTCGTTCACCCACGTTGTAGACAAACCCGTTGCCGTGTGCCAGGTTGTATGCGTAGCGGTAGGTAATAAATGCATCATCAACCGGCCACGGCCCGAGTCCAAGGCGATAGGCAAGTGCGAGCAGGATAATGCCTGCAAGCAAGAAATACTCTGCAATGAGTGGGCGGTTCCCCAATGAGCGCAAAGTCAGCCAGTTTCTTCCGAATGTAGCTTTCATGTGCTCATGTCGAGAACCAGCCTGAGTGCCGCTGCGAGCAGCACGGGTGAATCTGTGTGCCATGGTATAAACACAGCGATGCAGCGCTGTCCACAAAAGCGACGCCCGTGCTCCGCTCGGGAGGGGCGGCGTTTGGATCGTGGCCGCCTCTTGTCGAACGTGCCTGAATAGGTTTGCAATTTCTGGAAACCTGAAGGGCTACCTGTCTGTCACAATCCGTGTCCCCGTCTCGCCGCGCAGGGCGCGGGCGATGCTCTCCGGGTTGGTGATCAGCACTTCGCGGCCGCCGCGCGCCAGGAACCCGAGCGCCGCCTCGATCTTGGGGCCCATGCTGCCGGCGGGGAACTGACCGGCCGCCAGATGCTCGCGCGCCTCGGCGACGGTCAACCGGTCGAGATCGCGCTGCGTCGGCTTGTGGTAGTCGAGCGCGACGCGCTCCACGGCGGTCGAGATCAGCAGCAGGTCGGCGTGGATTTCGCTGGCGAGCAGGGCCGAGGCGTAGTCTTTGTCGATGACCGCCTCGACGCCGCGCAGATTGCCCGCCTCGTCGCGCACGACCGGGATGCCGCCGCCGCCGACCGCGATCACGACGAAGCCGTCGGCGATCAACCGCTCGATCACATCGACCTCGACGATCTCCTGCGGCTTCGGCGACGGCACCACGCGCCGCCAGCCGCGCCCCGCATCCTCGACCATCACCCAGCCGCGCGACTGCATATACTCGCGCGCGCGCGTCTCGTCGTAGAACGAGCCGATCGGCTTGCTCGGCTTCTGAAACGCCGGGTCGGCCGCGTCCACCCGCATTTGCGTGACGACGGTCACCGCCTGCCGCGCGATGCCGCGCCGGCGAAACTCGTTCTGCAGGCACTGCTGGATCATGTAGCCGAGCGCGCCCTGCGTGTCGGCGTCGCACGAGTCGAGCGGCACCGGGTGCAGGACGTGCGACGCCAGTTCCGAGCGCAGCAGGATGAAGCCGACCTGCGGCCCGTTGCCGTGCGTGACGACGATGTTCCAGCCGGCCTCGACCATCTCGGCGAGGGGGATGGCGGTCTCGCGGGTCGCGGCGAACTGGTCGCCGACCGTCTGATGCTTCGCGTCGGCGATCAGGCTGTTGCCGCCAACGGCGACGACGGCAGTGGGCATAGGCTGCGGCCTATCGTCGCGCCTTGCGCGCCACGGTCTTTTTCGCCGGCTTCGCCTTCGGCGCGACCTTCTTCGCGCCCGGCAGTTCGACGCCACCCATCAACCAGGCGATGATCGCCTTCTGCGCGTGCATGCGGTTCTCGGCCTGGTCGAAGACGATCGAATTGGACGAGTCGGTGACGGCGTCGGTGATCTCCTCGCCCCGGTGGGCCGGCAGGCAGTGCATGATCAGCGTCTGCGCCGGCGCGGACTGCATTAACCGCTCGTTCAACTGATAGTCCTTGAACGCCTCGCGGCGCACGGCGTTTTCGGCCTCCTGCCCCATGCTGGTCCAGACGTCGGTGTAGACCACGTCCGCGCCACGCAGGGCGTCGTGCGGGTCGGTCGTCCAGCGCACGCGCGCGCCGCTCTCCTCCGCGAACTCCATCGTCAGCGCCATGACCTCCTTCGACGGCTTGTACGCTTCGGGCGTGGCGATGGCGATGTTCAGCCCGATCTTACTCGCGCCGAACAGCAGGCCGTTCGCCATGTTGTAGCCGTCGCCGATGAAGACGAACTGCTTGTCCTTGAAGTCGCCGATGTGCTCGCGCAGCGTCAGCAGGTCGGCCATGACCTGGCAGGGGTGGTCGTAATCGGAAAGGCCGTTGATGACCGGCACGCTCGCATACTGCGCCATGGTCTCCAATGTGCTGTGCTTGAACACGCGCCCCATGACGCCGTTGACGTAGCGGCTCAGCACGCGCGCCACGTCGGGCACCGACTCGCGCACGCCCATGCCGATCTCGCTGTTGCTCAGGTAGAACGCGTAGCCGCCGAGTTGGTGCATGCCCATCTCGAACGAGACGCGCGTGCGCAGCGACGGCTTCTCGAAGTAGAGCGCCAGCGACTGCCCCTTCAGGATCGGCGGGTTGCCGCCGCGCTTCCACTGCTTCTTGAGCTTTACCGCCAGGTCGAGCAGGCCGTTGATCTCAGCCGGCGTGCAGTCGGCCAGCGACAATAAGTGTCTCATACGAACTCCATTAGTAGCTAGCGACTAGCGACTAGTCACTAGCGGCTAGTTGCTAGTACGCGCCTTGGGCCAGCAGGACGCTCGGCACGGTGCGCAGGATGATGACGAGGTCGAGCGCCAGCGACCAGTTCTCGATGTAGTAGAGGTCGAGCATGACCATCTCGTCGAATGACAGTTGCGAGCGGCCGCTGACCTGCCAGAGGCCGGTGATGCCCGGCGCGACTTCGAGGCGGCGCTTGTGCCACTCCTCATACTGGGCCACCTCGCGCGGCAGCGGCGGGCGCGGCCCAACCCAGCTCATCTCCCCGCGCAGGACGTTGATGATCTGCGGGAACTCGTCGAGCGAGGTGCGGCGGATGAAGCTGCCGACACGCGTGCGGCGCGGGTCGTTCTTGATCTTGAACAGTTGCCCGGTCGCCTCGTTCTGCTCCATCAGCTTGTCGAGCTCGTCGTCGGCGCCCAGGCGCATCGAGCGGAACTTGAAGCAGGTGAAGATACGCCCAGCGCGCCCGACGCGCGGCTGCGCGAACAGCACCGGGCCGGTCGAATCCAGCTTGATGGCCAGCGCGATCGCGGCGAAGATCGGTGACAGGATAGCCAGCACGACCAGCGAGAGCAGGATGTCGATGGCGCGCTTGAGCGCGTAGTTCCAGCCGCTGATGGTCGGCTCGCGCACGCCGATCAGCGGGATGCCGTTGATATCGTCCACGGCGACGCGGTTCAGCGTCAACTCGTACAGGTCGGGCACGACCTTGACGCGGATATGCCGCCGCTCGGCCTCATCCAGCACGTTCAGGATGCGCTGGTGGTCGGTGGCCGGCAGCGCTACGATGACCTCGTCCGGGCCTTCGGCATCGAGGACGGCCGGCAGGGAGTCAATCACGCCGAGCGCCGGGAAGCGGCCGATGGTCGCCGGGCCGGCCGGGTCGTCGTCGAGGAAGCCGACGATCCGGTAGCCGAGCTCGGGCCGCGCCACAATCGCGCGCATCAGCGCGCGGCTGCGCTCGCCTGCCCCGACGATGATGAGCCGGTCGACGCCGAGGCCGCGCCGCCGCAGGCGGGCCAGCAGCATGCCCAGCACCAGGCGCGCCAGCGAGAGGACGATGACGATGAAGACGCCCATCAGCCCGAACATCAGGCGCGAATAGAATGCGGGGCGGTAGAAGAAGAAGATGAACGAGAGCGCGACGACGCCGACGAGCGTGCCGCGCACGATCGTCGCGACACGGTCGAGCCAGGAGAGGCCGCGCTGCGGCGTGTAAAGCCCCTCGGCGCGGTAGATGATCACGAGCAGCAGCGTCAGAAAGGCGGCGCTCGGCGCGTACTCGCTGAAAGCGACGTAGTTCGCCTCGTCGACCGGCGCGATCCACTCGCCGATGTAGCGCACCCAGTACGCCGCCAGAATCGCGATGGCGATCAGCGCGGCGTCGCTGGCCATCAGTGACAGGGCGCGGTAGCGGCGGTACTTCGCAAGCAGGTTCATCGTTGGTCCGCCGCGGGGGCCGTCCCCGCGAGCGCTTCATCGTAGATACGCGCGGTTTCCAGCGCAGCCGTGCGCCAGTCGAAACGCGACGCCTGCCGCAGGCCGCGCTCGCGCATACCGGCGCGCAGCCCGCTGTCGTGCAGAGCCGACGCCATAGCGTCGCTCAGGGCCGCGCTGTCGTCCGGCGCGATGGTCAGCGCGGCGTCGCCAGCCACTTCCGGCAGCGACGAGACGCTGGACGTGATCGCCGGGGTGCCGCACGCCATCGCCTCCAGCACCGGCAGGCCGAAGCCCTCGTAGAGTGATGGATACACGAACACGTCAGCCGCATTATACCAGAGCGGCAGCTCGTCCTGCGGCACAAAGCCGGCGAAGATGACGTCGTCGCGCACGCCACTCTGCTCCGCGGCGGCGAAGACGTCGTCGTAGCCCCAGCCTTTGGCGCCGGCGATGACGAGTTTGGGCGCGTCGCCCGCGCCGTTGCGGCGCCGCATCTGCGCGTACGCGCGCACCAGCGCCGGCACGTTCTTGCGCGGCTCCAGCGTGCCGAGATACAGAATGAAGTGCGCCGGCAGACCGTTGCGCGTGCGGAATTCCTCGACGGCAGCGCGCGCCGCCGGGCGGAACGCCGCATCGGCGGCGCAGTAGACAACCCGCACGCGCTCGGCCGGCACCCCGCAGTAGTGCACGACGTCGTTGCGTGTGCTCTGCGAGATGACAATGATGCGCGCGGCATGGCGCGCCGACCAGCGCGTCATCAGCCGCAGGTAGGCGCGCTGGAACGCCGGGAAGCGTTCCGGCATGCGCATGAAGCTCATGTCGTAGATCGTCAGCACGACCGGGCAGTGCGACACCAGCGGCCGGGCGAAGGCCATGGCGTGCAGGAGGTCGAGGCGGTCGCGGTAGGTGGCGGCCGCCAGCGCGAACTGCTCCCAGACGATGCGCGGCAGCGGTTTCTGCGCCGGGAAGCGCGTGCGGCGCAACTGCATCGCCGGATCCGGCGACTGCATCTGCCGATCATTCAGGTAGACGCGGAAACGGTGGCGCGGCGCGACCGCCGGCAGATTCACCAGCGTCTGGTGGATATAGCGGTGGATGCCTGCGCCCCGGTAGGAGGCCGACAGATTGAGCAACTGCGCGTTGAGTCCGATGACGGCCATCAAACTACATTATACCCGAACCGGCCTTTGACCGGCACACGGTTCAGGCGGGGGCGTTTCACTTCCGGGGCGGCTCTTGGGCAGACAAGTCGTCATGCCCGCGAAAGCGGGCATCCAGAAGTGTTGCCCCTGGACTCTCGCTTTCGCGGGAGTGACGGTGGCGGTGCCGGTGTGTTGGAATAGCTGGTCTGCCCCAAAACTGAAATACACCTCAGACGGGCGCTGAGCGGCACAAAACGCCGTCGAAGCGCCAGTCAAATCGCCCTTCGACAAGCTCAGGGCGCGGATACGCGCTACCCCCCGCGGCCGGGGCCCTGGCGCATGACCAACCCGTTGCCGTCGGGGTCGTTGAAGGTAAAATACGCGCCCCACGGCGCGTTGTCGAGCGCGTTGACCTTCACCCCGCGCGCAGCCAGTTCGGCGTGCGCGGCAGCCACGTCGTCGACCTCGAACAGCAGGCCCTGGCAGGAGCCGGGCGCCATCTGCGGGAACCAGGTCACCAGCGTGATCGCGGTCTCGGCGCCTTTCGGCGCGAGCATGATCCAGCGCGCGCCGTGGTTGAACGGGCCGTCCATGACTACGTTGAAGCCGAGCACGTCGACGTAGAACGCCTTGGCGACGTCCTGGTCCTTGACTGGCACCGAAACGAGCCCGATATGCTTTATCTGCATGAATCCTCCCTTGAAATATCTTCAGCTGTCATCCTGAGAACGGCCAGACCGCGCGCGGTGTGCGATGCGGCATGACGTTTGGTGTAGGGGCCGGGCTTGCCCCGGCCCGCCATCGGGCACCCGCAAGGGGTGCCCCCTACAAGCGATACTGCGAACGTCATGAGCAGCGCGCAGGCAAGACGCTGTGCTTATTGTGCGTTACGCGCGCGAAGATCTCGAATCCGCACGTATCATGGCGATCCGTGTTGCGAGTACGTTTATCGCAGCAGCCTGTGGGTGCCGCCTAACGCCGCTCGTTGCCATCCCGCATTGTCCGATACACGTCCACCGTCTGCCGCGCGATGCGTTGCATCGTGAAGCGTTCCATCACCCGCGCCCGGCCGCGCGCGCGCAGGTCGGCGTGCAGCGCGCTGTTGCCCATCAGCCGCGCCAGGTGCGCGCGTAGCGCGCTGATATCGTCCTGCGGGAACGTCAATCCGGCGTCGCCGATCACGTTGGGAATCTCCCCGCAGTTGGAGCCGACGACCGGCACGCCGCAGGCCATCGCTTCGACCAGCACGCGCCCGAACTGCTCGGACCAGTTCGGCATACGCCGCGACGGCAGAACGAGCGCATCCATCTGCGTGTAGTGCGCGGCGGTCTGCGTGGATGGCACCCGGCCGAGGAACTCAACCCGCGCGGCCATGCCGAGCGACTGCGCGAGCGCCAGCAGCGACGGGCGTTCCGGCCCGTCGCCGAGCAGGCGTACCTGCCAGTTACCGTCCAGCCCGGCCGCGGCGTGAAACAACGCGTCCACGCCTTTCTCTGGCACCAGTCGCCCCGCGTAACCGATCACGAACGGACCGCCGGGCGACTTCGGCGTAGCGGCGGGCTGGAATAGTGTCGTATCGACGCCGAATTGGGGGATGACGTGCGCCGCGCCGGTGTAGCCCTTGGCGCGCAGCACGCCGACGGCGTCGGCGTTCCCGGCGATAGCGGTCGGGCACTGCGCGAACACGCTGCTCTGCATCCAGCTAAACGGTGGCGGGTAACTGCGCTGCAGGTTCTGCCAGGTGAAGAAAAGCGGCCGCGCACCTGCGGCGCGCGCTGCACGCACGGCGTGAAACGTGACGAAATCCCACGGCTCTTCGTCGATGTGTACGATGTCCGGCTTCGCCTCCGCGACGATACGCGCAAACGCGGGGTAGTAGTGGATGTGAAAATGGCCGTTGAAGCGCATCGGCGACACGACCAGCCGGTAGCCGCGCTCGTACTTGCGTTCGAGCATCTGCCGGCTCTTGCCGGTCTGCCAGTAGGGCGGCACGACGACCGTCAGGTTGACGCCGAGCGCGGCGATCTCCTCGAGCTTGCGCTGATAGGCGCCGACCACGCACGCCTTTGACAGCATCACGACGTTCATGCTAGTTGCTAGCGACTAGCCGCTAGCTGATAGGCTTCGACTGTCTCGCGTGCGCACTGCGTCCACGAGAACATCGCGGCACGCGCCAGCCCTTTGCGGCGGTGCGCGGCGCGCAGCGGTTCGTCGATCAGGCTGGCGATGATGGCACCGGCAATCCGCGCGACCTCGTCAGGCTCGACCAGGAACCCGGCATCGCCGACGATCTCCGGCAGGGAGCCGCGGTTGCCCGCCACGACTGGCGTGCCGCACGCCATTGCCTCCAGTACCGGCAGGCCGAAGCCCTCGTAGTACGAGGGGAAGACGAAGCAGCCGGCCAGCGTGTATAGCGCGGGTTTGTCGGTCTCGTCCACCTCGCCAATCCACTGCACGTGCTCGGTGAGCTCCAGGTCGTGCACCACGGTGCCCACGTCGGGGAAGAAGTCCGAGACGGTCGCCGGCGGCCGCCCGGCCAGCACCAGCGAGTAATCCGGCCCCAGCCCGCGCGCGACGCTGGCGAAGGCGCGCACCAGGTTTGGCACGTTCTTGCGCTGGTCGAAGCCGCCCAGATAGAGCGCAAACGACTCCGGCAGGCGGTACTTTGCCCGCACGGCGTCGAGCGCGGCGCTGTCCGTCACCGGCTTGTAGCGCTCGTCGGCGGCGAGGTAGACCACGCGCACGCGGCTTTCGTCAATGCCCAGATACGCCACAATATCGCGCTTCGACGCCTCCGAGTCGGCCAGGATGACGCGTGCGCGCGCCGCCGCCAGCGAGACCAGCTTCGTGTAGGCGCGTACCTTCGCCGAGCCGCGATAGAGCGGCAGCACCACCGGAATCAGGTCGTGCACCGTGACGACGGTCGGCAGGCGCGTCAGCCACGCCGAGCCGAAGTATGGCACATGCGCGACGTCGGCGCCGGACGCGCGCGCCGACGCCGGAAAGCCGATCTGCTCGAAGCGCACTTTGGCGAGGTTGCCGCCCGACGCAGGCGCATGGACGACCATCTCGACGCCGTAGGTCGGGTCGCGCAGTTCGGCGAGCAGGTGCGTGAGGTACTGGCCGCTGCCGGTGTCGGGGCGGTGAAGGAAGGCGCCGTTGAGCGCGACTTTGAGTGTGACCATGGGAAAAGGCTCCGCGAATAATGCAGATCCGCGTGAACCATCACGTCCTCTGTTCGCGCCGATTCGCGTTATTCGCGGATTGTGCCTATGGGCGGAAGAAGTCGACCGTGCGCTTCAAGCCGTCGGCCAGCGACACTTCGGCCTGCCAGCCAAGCCCGCGCTTCGCCTTCGACGGGTCGAGATAGATCTGAAAGACCTCGCCGAGCTTCCTGGGGCCGTGCGAGCGCGGCTGGGGGTAGTGCGTCAACTCGGACAGGTGGTCGAAGATCTCGTTAATGTTCGTGCCGCGCCCGGTGCCGATGTTGAAGATCTCGCCGTCGCCCTGCGAGAGCGCCAGCAGGTTCGCGCGCGCCACGTCGCCGACGAAGCAGAAGTCGCGCTCCTGCGTGCCGTCGCCGTTGATGACGACCGGCTCGCCCTTGAGCATGCGCGCGGTAAAGATCGCAACGACGCCGGCCTCGCCGTGCGGGTCCTGGCGCGGGCCGTAGACGTTCGGGTAGCGCAGCACGGTGTACGACAGGCCGTAGTTGGCGCGGTAGAGGAACAGGTAGTGCTCGACGTGGTGCTTGCTGGCGCCGTACGGGTCGAGCGGGTTGACAGCGTGCGTCTCCGGCACCGGCAACTGCTTCGGCTCGCCGTAGGCCGCGCCGCCGGTGGAGGCGTACAGGAACTTCTTCACGCCGTGCTTGCGCGACGCTTCGAGCAGGTTCAGCGAGCCGAGGATGTTCACATCGGCGTACAGCAGCGGCTTCTCCATCGACTCGCGCACGTTGGCGCGCGCGGCCTGGTGCACCACGCCCTCGAACTGCTCGGCCGCGAACAGGGCGTCCACCTGCGGGTCGCGAATGTCCATCTGCACGAGCCGGGCCTGCGGGTTGACGTTCTGCCGCTTGCCCGTGGAGAGATCGTCGAGCACCACGACCGCGTGCCCGGCCGCGATGAACGTGTCGGTGATATGCGAGCCGATGAAGCCGGCGCCGCCGGTGACCAGTATTTTCATGCGCTGATGTCCTGATGTGTGATGGAGCCGCGCAATACGGGCTCACGGTCGATTATAAGGCGCGGCGCGGCAAACCTCAAAAGCGCGGCGGCAAAACACCGGCTGGAGAACGGGCTTCAACCGGTGCAGGATTCGACAAGCCGGCCTTCGACAGGCTCAGGCTGCGATAGGCAACAAGAAGCCGGATCGCGTGATGCGATCCGGCCGGTTGAAGGCAAACACGCGGGTCAGGCGCTCTGCAGGTATTTGTGCCAGACGCGCGGCGCGTTGGCGTGGCCCAGCAGGACGATGGCGACGTAGCGCGGGCGCGCCGGCTTGCTGCGCAGCGGCATGGTCGCATCGGACGGCGTGCGGTTGCCCTTGCGCTGGTTGCACGCGGCGCACGCAGCGACCACGTTCTCCCAGACGGTCAGGCCGCCCTTGGAGCGCGGGACGATGTGGTCCACCGTCAGGTGGTTCTTGCCCGGCTGCGTGCCGCAGTACTGGCAGGTATACTGGTCGCGCGCCAGCACGGTGCGGCGCGTCAGCGGCAGACCCATCTGGCGCGGCACCTTCACGTAGGTCACCAGGCGGATGACCAGCGGGTACTCGAAGTGCCGGCGCTCTGCGCGCAGGACCGCGGCGGCCGCCTCGACCACCTCGGCCTTTTCCTTCAGCAGGAGGACGATGGCGCGCCGAATCGACACCACGTTTAACGGCTCATACGTGGCGTTCAGCACAAGCACACTGCCATCCATTTCAGATCACCCCTGTTCGCTTGGGCGAGGAGGGCCGCGAACGCGCACGTCCTTCCGAGCACACAAGACGTATATGCCTCAGAGGGGACTCGAACCCCTACGCTCGTTAAGAGCACCGCTTTTAAGGCGGCTTCGTCATGCCAATTGCGTACTGAGGCGTTTTTTCTTTTCCTGCCGCGTCTGCCTGTTTCGCCATGAATCCGGCAAGACCTTGCCCAGTGTTTGCCGCACCGGCCCGATACGCTGTTCGCTCTTCTCCTCTTACAGCCGAAACTATACTAATCCTTATTTTACCGCCGCGATTGAACATGTCAAATAGCGGTTACATTGCCCAGCAGCGCATTCGGTGCTAGAATGCGCCGGTCGGCCAGGAGGTGGCGCGTGGCGGGTCTGCGGGTGGCGATTGTGACGGGGAGCGCAAAAGGCATCGGCGCGGCCGTGGTCGAGCGGCTGGCGCGCGACGGCCTGACGCCGGTGGTGAACTACCGCACCAGCGAGCGCGAGGCGCTGGAACTGGTTGAGCGGGTGCGCCCGCTGGCGCCGGATGCTTGCGCCGTGCGCGCCGACGTCTCGCAGCCGGTCGAGGCGGAGCGCCTGATAGCGCAGACGATGGCGCGCTTCGGGCGGCTCGACGTGCTCGTCAACGGCGCCGGGCCCTGGCTGGTCAAGGATGCCTACGAGACGAGCGTGGACGAGTGGCGGACGATGCTCGACGGCAACCTCTCGTCGGCGTTTTACTGCTGCAAGTTCGCGCTGGCGCCGATGCGCGCGCAGGGCGGCGGCTGCATCGTGAATTTCGGATCGGCCAATGCGGAACTGGCGCGCGGCGCGCCGGGCGTCACGGCGTATCATGTCGCCAAGGCGGGCGTCGTCGTGCTGACGCGCTCGCTGGCGCGCAGCGAGGGACCGCGCGGCATCCGCGTCAACTGCGTCAACCCCGGCTACGTGGACACGTACGCGCTGTCCGACGCCGACCGGGCGCGCATGCCCGCGCAGATCCCGCTGCGGCGCATCGGCCGCCCGGCGGAGATCGCGGAGGCGGTGGCGTTTCTCGTCTCGGAGCGCGCGTCGTACATCAACGGCGACGTGTTGAATGTGCACGGCGGCCTGTGGGTCTGAGGTCGCGCTTTTGCGCCAATGCGCCCTGCTGTGCTATAAATAGCCCATGTCAACTATGAACATCACCGGCGACGGGGCGTCGATAGACAATCGGCGCGAGCATGTGCGCGTGGCCGTGCGTCAGACGCTGACCTACGACTATTACGACGAGGCCGGGCAGAAACTGGGTGTTGGCATCGGCGCGACGGTCAATGTGAGCGAGGACGGCCTGATGCTGACGACCGACAAGTATCTGCAGTCGGGCATGCAGGTGCTGATCGAGATTGTCAGCCACCTGTACGTCTTTATGGCGACGGCCGTGGTGGCCCACTCCGCCGAGATTGGCGACACGCTGTATCAGGTCGGCGTCCACTACACCGATATCATCCAGGGCGATTGGAGTCTCATCGATCCAAGCCGACAGGCCGGCACGCTGCCCGGCGGGAGCCAGAATCATGGAACTTGAAATGCCGACCTTGCAGGATGTGCTGACGGCGCGGCTGCGCATCCGGCCACACCTGCGCGCGACGCCGCTGTTCCGCTACGCCGCGCTGGACCAGTTAGCCGGCATGCAGGTGTACGTCAAGCATGAGAACCATCAGCCGGTCGGCGCGTTCAAAGTCCGCGGCGGCATCAACCTCGTCTCGCAGTTGAGCGACGACGAGAAGCGGCGCGGCGTCGTGAGCGCCTCGACCGGCAATCACGGCCAGTCGGTAGCGTACGCGGCGCGGCTGTTCGGCACCAGGGCCGTCATCGGCGTGCCACACGGCGCCAACCCGCTCAAGGTCGAGGCAATGCAGAGCCTGGGCGCGGAGGTGCTGTTCCTCGGCCAGGACTTCGACGAGGCGCGCGTGGCGGCCGAGACGGTGGCGGAGGAGCGCAACATGCGCTTCATCCACTCGGCCAACGAGCCGCGCCTGATCGCCGGCGTCGGCACGCACACGCTCGAGGTGCTCGAAGAGCAGCCCGACATCGAGGTCGTGATCGTGCCGGTCGGCGGCGGCAGCGGCGCGAGCGGCGCATGTATCGTCGCCAAGGCGATCAACCCGCGCATTCAGGTCATCGGCGTGCAGGCCGCCTCGGCGCCCGCCGCGTACCTGTCGTGGAAGGAAAATCGCCTGGCCGAAGCGCCCAGCTCCACCTTCGCCGAGGGGCTGGCCACGCGCGTCGGCTTCACGCTGACGCAGGCGATCCTGCGCAAGCACCTCGACGACTTCGTGCTCGTCAGCGATGACGAGCTGCGCCAGTCGATGCGCATCATGCTGGAAAAGACGCGCAATCTGGTCGAGGGCGCCGGCGCGTCGCCGCTGGCGGCGGCGCTGAAGCTGAAGGACCGGCTGGCCGGCAAGAAAGTCGCGCTGATCGTCAGCGGCGGCAACTCCTCGATGGAGCACCTGCGGCAGGCGATGGGCTGGTAGGGCGCGGCATGGGCACGGTCAAAGCAATCCTGTTCGACTTCGACGGCACGCTGGTCTTCGGCGAGCCCGACATCTGGTCGCTCTACACACAGTTCGCGCGCGACTACGGCCTGGTCGTCAGCGAGGACGCCACGCGCAGCGCCGAGCGTTTCGCGCACCACTACTACGCCGGTTTCAACTACAAAGAGGATTACGACCGGCTGGGCGGCGGCCTGGCGTGGCGGCTGTACTACATGCAGCGCACGCTGCACGTGATGACCGGCGGGCGCGTGCCGGTGGATGATCTGCTCGATGCGGCAAAGTACGTGGGCGCGCGGCTGGGCGAGGAACCGCGCCAGCGCCAGGTGCCGCCCGACGTGCGGGCCACGCTCGACCGGCTGCTGGCCGACGGCTACACGCTCGGCCTCGTCACCAACCGGCGCGACGACGAGATGTCCGAGGTATACGACCCGCACGGGCTCCATCACTACTTCAAGTTCACCGTCACGGTGTCCGGCGGGATCGCGCCCAAGCCGTTCCGCGCCATGTTCGACCTGGCGCTGGCGCGCGCGGGCTGCACCGCGGCCGAGGCGATGCATGTGGGCGACAACCCGTATGCCGACGTGGCAGGCGCGGAGGCGGCCGGCATTCGCGCCGTGCTGTACGATCCGAAGCGGCTGTTCCCCGAAGCCGAGTGCTGCGTCATCACGGAGTTCCCGCAACTGCTCGACCTCGTTGCGCGCTAGGCGCGCCGGATGTCCGCGCGAGCGACGGGGGTCGAAGCCGCGATCTCACGCAAAGAAACCCTTCTGGCCTTTGAGGTCCGAAGGGTTTTGGATTTCAAGCGGTCGTAGGGACAGGTCTTTGACACCCCAAAGGGTGCGACGTGTCGCCTGTCCCGCCAGCGGGTCAGAGACCTGCCTCTACGTGAGCGCGGATGTCAGGCCGTCGGCTGAGCCTGTCGAAGCCGTCGCTGGCTACCTCTACATGAGCGCGCTACTGCATAACCAGCGGGGCGATTTGCTGGTCGAGCGTCGTCTTCATCAACTGCCCGTTCCAGACCTGCCGCAGGATGCCGTTGCGGTCGAGCACATAGGTCGTCGGCAGGCCGCGCGCTTTCAACTGCTCCAGCACGGTCGCCTCGGGATCCCACAATACGGTGAACGGCATCTGCCAGTCGGCGATGAAACGCGCAGCGGCTTCCATCTCATCCTCGGTATCCACGGCCAGCACGACCAGCCCGGTGCTCTCATATTGGCGATAGAACGCCATCAACTCCGGCAGCTCGGCCTTGCACGGCGGGCACCACGACGCCCACAGGTTGATGATCACCGGCCGTCCGCGGAAGTCGCTTACCTTGACTGAGTTGCCGGCCATGTCGAACAGCGTGAATTCGACTTCCTTGCCAATGCGCGGGTCGAGGCTGGCGGTGGCTGCGCCGGGCGGCGGCGCCGACGCGGCGTTGGCGGTCGTAATGACGAGCCAGAGCACGCCAGTCACAACCAGCGCCAGGCCGACCCCAAAGCCGAGCAGCATTTTCCACGGCGATTCCGGCCTGGCCGGCGCTACCTGACTCATACATGCCTCCGAAACAGGGCGCTCACCAGCGTGCCCGTTGATATGCCTATGCCATCCATGATACCTGAAGCGACCGGAAATGCAATCGCCGCTCGTTTAGATGCGCCGCGCCGCCAAAAGGTAACGCCGCGCGCGCAAAACGCTGTAAAATCAAGTCGCGACAAGCCAGACCCCAAGAGTTTCTAAAACCCTTGGGGTCTCACTACACGGACGACACTGGGCGGACGGGCATGATTATTGAAACGGCGCGGTTGCTGATGCGCGAGTTCGTGGCGGACGACTGGCAAGCCGTACTGGCGTACCAAGCCGACCCGCGCTACATGCGCTTCTACGACATGGACGAGCGCACCGAAGCCGATGTGCGCAAGTTCGTGCAGATGTTTCTCGACCAGCAGGCCGAGAGCCCGCGCCAGCGTTTTCAACTGGCGGTGACGCTCAAGGAGAGCGGCGTGCTGATCGGCAACTGCGGCATCCGCGTCAACAACGTGGAGTGGCGCGAGGCCAATATCGGCTACGAGATCGCGCCGGAGTTGTGGGGCCGCGGCTACGCCAGCGAGGCGGCGCGCGCGATCCTCACGTTCGGCTTCGCGCAGCTCGCCATGCACCGCATCTGGGCGTGGTGCGTTGCCGACAACGCCGGCTCGGCGCGGGTGCTGGAGAAGCTCGGCATGACGCTCGAAGCGCGCGAGCGCGAGAAGGAGCTTATTCGCGGCCAGTGGTATGACTCGCTGACGTATGCAATCCTCGAGCGGGAGTATGCGGAGGATGACAGGATGACCACAAGATCGTGAGATCGTGGATCGTGCTCATGCTGGTGACTACCCACATATGCGCGGATGGCGCGAATCAAGACCTCGCGGGTTTTGAAAACCCGCGAGGTCTGGTCGATATGGGTAGTCACCAGTGCTCATGGTACAGCAATTCTCATTTTGGAGTCTGGCCACCAAGTTGCCCCCTCATCCCCCTTGTCATTACCCAAATTACTGCAATCGAAAGGAACGGGTAGATAATGGGTTGACGAACAACCGGTCATACACGGAGCGAATAGACCATGGGCCTGCCACCGATCCTCGACGCTACACAGTGGGCTGAACGAGTCGTGACGATCGCCGCGGCCATGGCCGCGCATCCGCGCGCCTCGCTGCCCCAGTTGTTTACACGCTGGCCGGACCTGAAAGCGGCCTATCGCTTGTTGGCGCACGCGTCCAGCACGCCCGACGAGTTGCAGGCCACCCATCGTGAGCAGGTGCATGCACGGCTGGCACGGCCCGGTACGTATCTGCTGCCGGAGGACACGACGGAATTGTCGTGGGCGGGTCGCGCACCCGGCGCGGGACTCGGTCCAATCGGTGCGCGTAAGTATGGCGCGGTTGGGTTCTTGCTGCACTCGGTGCTGGCGCTGGGTTGGCCGCGTGAACCGGCCGCCGGGTGGCCCGCCACCCGCCCGCCCGTGGAGTTGTTGGGCTTGGCCGGGCAAAGCTATCAAGTCCGGCAACCGCGTCCAGCGGGGGAAGCGCGCGCGGACTGGCGGGCGGTCCTGCGCCGCACGCGTGAATCGCAAATCTGGAGTGCGATGACGGCGCAACTGGGGCCAGCCCCGGATGACCGCCGGGTACGGTGGGTGCGTGTGGCGGATCGCGGGGCCGACATCTACGAGTTCCTGTGCAGCTGTGCAGCAAACCGCCATGGCTATGTGGTGCGGGCCGCACAGGATCGGGTGGTGCTCAACGCGCGCGGGCAGCGGCGCGGGAGCTTGTGGCAGGTCGCGCGCGCGCAAGCGGCGTGTGGGCAGTTCGACCTGGAACTGCGTGCGCGGCCACAGCAAGCGGCCCGCACGGCTCATCTGCGCGTGAGCGCGGTGGTCGTCAATCTGCAAGCCCCGCAACGACCTGGCCAAAAAGCCGGCACGTTGCCGAGCGTGCGCTGCACAGTCGTGCGGGTCTGGGAAGCGCGGGCCCCCAAGGGCGCGAAACGTTTGGAATGGCACCTGCTCTGCGATGGTGAACGCACGCGTTGGGCGGACGCCCGCGAGTGCAGTTTGCAATATGCAACACGCTGGTTATGTGAAGAGTTCCATAAAGCGCTGAAAACAGGTCTGCAGGTCGAACAGTTGCAACTGCGGACGGGTCGGGGCTTGATGGCGGCCACCGCCATCAAGAGCGTCGTGGCGCTGCGTCTGGTTGAGTTGCGCGAACAGGTGCATCGCCAGCCGACAAGTCCCGCGGTCCACAGCGGGCTGAGTGAGGCAGAACTCACGATGCTGCGTCGCGTGAGCGGTCGTTCTCTGGTTACCGTGCGCGACGTGGCACTGGCCTTGGGCAATCTGGGTGGACATCTCAACCGCAAGCGCGACGGCTTACCCGGCTGGCAAACCCTGTGGCGCGGCTGGCTGCATCTCCAGGCCCTGGTCACCGGTGCTTATCTGGCCAGGACAACCTCGAAGAAATCTGGGTAATGACAAGCTCATCCCCTGGCCCCTTCTCCCCCGCGTTGCGGGGGAGAAGGGGAATCGTTCTGGGGTATTGGCGCGGCGGCTTCGCCGCCGCGCCAATACCCTTTGTTTATCGCCCCTCCCCGCTTCGCGGGGAGGGGCCGGGGGTGGGTTGATGTAATTGAGTGAGTCTGCCTGTGGCGTCATCCCACGCGGCTGAACGGGTCAACCAATCGATCAACGCCCATGCTGAGCACTGCGGCTGCGCATTCATGACAACTTCCCGGCAAACAAGTAAGATCTCCGATTCGGTGTTGTTTGACGGGGGAGTCTGTACGCTCGAATCAGCGCCGGTGCAGCCCCCAGGCGCGCGATACCGGCACGACGAACATGATGCCGCTATCAGGCGCGTCGAAATCGCCCACCACAGACTCCGCATCGGCAAGCGCGCGCGCCAGGGTGGCATCGTCGTCAATCACCGAGAAAAATGTGCGGTGCGTAACCTCGTCAGGTGCGAACAGCGAGCGAATCGATGGCAGCAGCGGTACGTCGTCGCGCGCGCCCTTGCCTTCCTGATGTCCCATCCCGGCGCTGGCCAGTATCGTAACACCCTTTACGCCCGACGCGCGCCAGCGTTCCCGAATCTCCTCGCCTTTTGCATCGTCCGGTACGACCAGAATAAGCAGGTTTATCATGTTTGCCCTCCGCGGCTGCCTCGCGCCGACAGCCCAAACGCCAGTCGTAGCAGCGGCGGCGTCACCAGCGTCGTCACCAGCACCATGATCACCGTCGCGGCGTAGACCGCATCGGAGATCAGGCCGCTGCTCAGTCCGATCGATGCCACAATCAGTCCGACCTCGCCGCGCGAGATCATGCCGATGCCGATTCGCAGCGCCTCCGGCCAGGCCACGCCGCCCGCCCGCGCTCCCAGTCCGCAGCCAACGATCTTCGAGACAATCGCCACCACGCACAGCCCGGCCACAAACAGCGGCCCCGTCTCGCCCATGGCGCGGGCGTTGACCTCCAGCCCGATGCTCACGAAGAAGATCGGCACGAAGAAACCGTAGGTCAGCGCATGAATGCCCGACTCGATCGTTTCGCGCGCGTGCGTGCGGCCAATGAACACGCCTGCAATGAACGCGCCGGTGATCGCGGCGATGCCGCCCAGCGCCTCGGCGGTCCAGGCGTACAGGAACGTGACCACAACCGTCGCGGACAACACGCTGGCGCTGATCGGCAGGCGCTCGATCCAGCGCAGTAGCGGTTGCAGGGCAAACAGGCCGATCGCCACCGCCACCGCCACGAATCCGGCCATGCGCACGACAATCCAGATCAGGCTGGCTGGATCGCCGGATGCCCCGCTGGACAGCGCCAGGAACAGCGAGAGCGCCAGAATAACCAGCACGTCGTCGAACACGGCCGCGCCCAGCAGCACCAGCCCTTCGCGGGTGCGTAACAGCTTCAACTCGATCAGCGTCTGCGCCGAAATGCTTACGCTCGTGGCGGTCAGGATGATGCCGACAAACAGACTGCGATCGGCCGGATAGCCGACCATAACCGCGAAGGCCGCGCCCATGATCCACGGCACGGCAACGCCCAGTGCCCCCGTCCACGCCGCTGCTTTGCCCGCGCGGCGCATGTCCGCGAGGTTGACTTCCAGCCCGGCGATGAACATGAGCAGGATGACGCCGATCTCGGCCAGCACCTTGACGACATCGTGGGCGTGCCCCTCCGCAAACAGCGGCCAGGCCATGATGTCAAGCAGTGTGGGGCCGAGCAGCAACCCGGCCAGCAACTCGCCCAGCACGGCCGGTTGACCCAGACGCGTGCTGACCCAGCCGCTCGCTTTGGCCGCGAAGATCACGATGCCCAGCAGTAAGAGTACGTTCAGCATGGTGGTTTCACAATGGCTTGTCCTGCGCCTCGGCGCGATAGAAACCGCCGCCCATGCGGGGCCACACGACGCTAACTCCGCCTGTCAGGCCCAGGTAGCCGCCAACAATATAGCGCCGTAGGCGTTATGATCCGTGCCGCCCTGCTCCCGTCGCCGGATGCCGGTCAGGTAGAACAGGTTGGCGCCCGGCGGCAGGTACAGCACAGCAATGCGCTGCTCCGCCATCCGCGCCTGAATGGTCGCCACCCGCGCTGCATAGTCAATCATCTGATCCTCGCGTACCTGGAGCATTTAGCAAGAACATCGGGCACGCCATGCGGTGCACCGCGTAGGGGCAGGTCAAAGACCTGCCCGGACAGGCCAAAGGCCTGTCCCTACATGTGACGTGTAGCTCCGCGCGGCGCTATGTCGGATAATTTCGCAAACCGCTCTAAAAGAGCCGGTCGCCACCCAGGCCGGGCGGCGACCGGAGGCTGCTCTCTACTTGTTCGCCGCGATGAACGCGATGATCCGCGTCCACGCATCGGCCGAGGCGTCGGCAAACTCGGCGTAGCGCCGGTCAAAGAAGCTGTGCGGCGCGCCAGGGTAGATGACGATGTCGTGCTTGACACCGGTTATGTCGAGCGCGACGTCGAGCTTCTCCACATCGGCGACCAAAACGCCGGCATCGGCGCCACCGTACAGGCCGAGCACCGGATAGCGCACCGTATTGGCTACGGCCAGCGCCGTGCCGCGCGCGCCGGGAAATACGCGACCGAAGCCAGAGTAGAATGGGATGATGCCCGCAAAACCAAAATCCTCGGTCCCGGAGAGCAGCGTCAGCGTGCCGCCCATGCAGAAGCCAGTCACAAAGACCTTGCCGCTCGCCTGGAGGCGCAGGTAATCAAGCCCGGCCCGCACGTCGGCATAGAACGTCGGCAGCGTCATCTTCTCCACATGCGGGCGAAACTCGAACGCGTCGTCGCGCACGCCAAGCCCGGCCGTGCGGCCGAAGTAGTCGATCGCCAGCGCCGTGTGCCCGATCTCGGCGAAGCGCAGCGCCAATTCTTTGTAGAACTGGTGCAGGCCGCGTACATCCGGATAGATCAGCACCGACGCGCCCGCCGCGTTGCCGGAGCGCGCGATGTAGCCGGCGAAGCGATTGCCGTCCGCTGCCGTCAGAACAATCTCCTCACCGGTGGCCGCGCCGCCGGCAATTGGCGGCACGGGCGGCCGCGCTTGCGAATCGTAGCACATAGTCTCTTCCCCCTGAGAATAATATGGATGGTATTTGCGGCAGGGCCGCAAGATGGATTCAGGCTTCCTGCAGAAACGCGATGATGCGTTCGTAGGCGGCCGGGTCCTCCAGCAGAAACGGATGGCCGCCTTCAAAGAGTTCGACGCGTGCATGCGGTATCTGGCGCTGCATGGCATACTGGTTACGGGCGGGCGCGATACCGTCGTACCGCCCGCCGCAAATGAACACCGGCATCGATAGCGCCGGCAGGCGGTCATACGTGTCGAGCATTTGGCGCGCCGCTAACTGGCGCAGATAGCCGGTCTGCCGTCCCGGCTCGTCCTTCCCCATCCCCAGCGCCGCCGCAAGCTGGCTGACGAGCGTCTCGAATTCGTCGCGGTGCGCCTGCTGCCAGGCGGGAGTGCGGCGCACATCGCTCAGCATCAGTTGCCGGCGCGCCCGCATTTCCAGCGAATCGCCTGTGTGCAGGTGGAGCGGGTACGACGCGCCGCCAATCCCGCCGCTGCTGGTGCAGGCCAGCACGAGTTTGTCGATGCGCTGCGGGTAGCGCGCCGCGATCTCCTGCGCCACCATGCCGCCGAACGACACGCCCATCATGTGGCATCGGTCCCAGCCGCGTGCGTCGAGCAGCGCGACAGCGTCCTTCGCATAGTCGGCCATCGAGCAGGCCGTGTCCGGCCGCGACGTCTGCCCCAGCCCGCGCTGGTCGTACGCCAGAATCTCGAACCGGCTGGCAATCGGGCGGTCGAAGACGCGCGGCAGGCGGCGCAGATCGCCGCCCGTGCCGCTGATGTACAGCAGGCGCGGCCCCGCGCCGTGCTGCTCGAAATACACGCTCAGATCGCGAATGTTGGCGAACGGCATGCTGTTCTCCCGAAGGGCAGCGTTAGATGCGGCCAAACTCGCGCGACAACTGGTCGAGGCCGAGGCGAATCATCGTCGGGCGGCCGTGCGGGCAGGTGCGCGGCGACCGGCAACTTTCCAGCCGGCGAATCAACTCGTGCATTTCAGCCGGCGCCAGCAGTCGCCCCGCCTTGATCGCCGCCTGCTTGCAGACCGACGCGATCAGCCGCGCCTCGCGTGCTTCGTCAATCGGGCCAGCCACCCGTCCGTGGCCCCATTCGCGTTCGTCGGCCAGTTCGTCGAGTATGATGGCCAGCGCCTGGCGCGGATCGCCCTCGCCCCAGATGCCCGGCACGGCGCGCACGAGAAACATGCTACCGCCAAACGGCTCAAGCTGGAAACCAACGTGCTGGAACAGGTCAATTTGCGACTCCAGCCGTGTCGCCTGGCGCGCGGTCAGTTCGAGCGTCAGCGGCTCCAGCAGCGACTGACCGACCGGGGCGTGCGACGCATGCTCGTGCTTGAACTGCTCGTACAATACCCGCTCGTGCGCAGCATGCTGGTCGATCAGGAAGATGCCCTCCGGCCCCTCGGCCACGATGTACGTGCGCGCCACCTGGCCCAGCACGCGCAGCATCGGCAGCGGCTCGTCGGACGGCAACGGCGTCTGCCGCGGCACGTCGGGCAGTAGTGGTCGCGGCGCGCCGTCGAGCTCCGGCGTCCACAGGTGCGGCCCGGCCGGTCGCGGCGGGTAATCCGGCGGGACGGGCAGCAGCGGCGACAGCGGCGTATCGACTACGCGCTCGCCGTCGTACGATGGTTGGCCGGCCATCGGCATGTCGGGTACCGGCTGGTGCGAGACCAGTACGGCGCGCACCGCGCGCTGTACGACGCTGAAGATCGCGTGCGAGTCGCGGAAACGCACCTCGGCTTTGGTCGGGTGCACGTTCACGTCGACCTCGTCGGGCGGCAGCGTGATGCGCAGAATGCAGAACGGGTGACGGCCGACCATCACGAGCGTGTGGTACGCCTCTGTCACGGCGAAGTTGAGGTTGCGGTCCTGAACGGAGCGCCCGTTGACGAAGAAGACCATCTGCGACCGGTTCGCGCGGGTCAGCGCCGGCAGTGATGTGTAGCCGCTGACCGTTGTCGCCACGCCATCGCCGTCCGCGCCGGGCATGTTCGCGGCCACTTCGATCATCTGGCGCGCCGTGTCGAGGCCGTAGACCGCGATCAGCACATCCTGCATCGAGCCGTTGCCGGACGTCTGGAACACCTGCCGCGACTCGGTTTGCAGGCTGAACCGGACATGCGGGTAGGCCAGCGCGTAACGATTGACGAGATCGACGACGTGCCCGGCCTCGGTTGTCGTCGATTTCAGGAACTTGAGGCGCGCCGGGATGTTGAAAAACAGGTTCTCGACCGTGATCACCGTGCCCATCGGAGCGGCGTGTGGCGCGCGGCCCTCCAATGCGCCGCCGACGATGCGAATTTCGGTGCCCGCCTCCTCCAGCGCAGCGCGCGTGAGCATCGTGGCCTGCGCCACCGCGGCGATGCTCGGCAGCGCCTCGCCGCGAAAGCCGAGCGTCCGGATCGCGAACAGGTCATCGCTCGAATCGAGTTTGCTGGTCGCGTGATGTACGAATGCCAGCTCGACCTCGGCGGACGGGATGCCGGTGCCGTTGTCGGCGACGCGGATGAGCCGCTTGCCGCCGTCGCGAATCTCGATGCGGATGTCGGTCGCGCCGGCGTCGATCGAGTTCTCGACCAGT
This sequence comes from Chloroflexota bacterium, assembly GCA_016235055.1. Taxonomy (NCBI): domain Bacteria; kingdom Bacillati; phylum Chloroflexota; species Chloroflexota bacterium. The sequence continues at coordinate 25,373 of JACRMK010000056.1, forward strand.
TCCTTGACGACCGAGACCGGCCGCTCAATAACCTCGCCGGCCGCGATCTGGGCCGCCAATTGATCAGAAAGAACATGAATGGGCATAGGTGGGCGCTCGGCAGGAGCGTATCTGGCATTATAGCACACGAACCGATCGTGCCGCGGCCGCCTTCGTGCCTTTTGCAGGGCATTTCCAGAGTTGGCTTTGCCCTCTCCCTAACCCTCGCCCGCGACGCAAAAACGGCGTCGCAGGCGAGGGGATCCACTCCTTCCCCTGTTCGCGTCGTGTGCGAACGGGGGAAGGTTGGGAAGGGGCCGTCTGGACTTCGATTTTGAAAAAGCCCCGCGCTTTGATCGGTGTCGGTCGACCGAATAAGACGGCTCCGCGCGTGCGTTTTGGTTTAAGCGTGTGAAGCAACATCGCGTATAATCGTCTGGCAGTATGTCGATTGTTAGTGTCGCCGCTGCCGGTCACACGACCAGATCAAATTCAAGGAAATACCGCTTGGCACCTAGAAATTCCCTGCCGCCGGCGCCCCCGCGCAGCGGTCTGACCTCCAATCGCCTGCTACTGATTGGCCTGCCCCTGCTCCTGCTGTGCGCCTGCTGCTTCTGCGCCGTGATAGCTGTCGGCGCGTGGGCGGTCTCCAACGGGACGATCGATAATCTCCTCAACCCGTCACCGGACGCGCCCAATATTCCGCTCGGCAGCCTGAGCCGCGATCAGGGCAAGGCGGCGACCGCCGCCGCAGCGTTCGTGCAGAAGGTCCAGGCCGGCAGTTGGGCCGACGCTTATGCGCTCTGTACGCCGGCGCTGCAGCGGCAGGTCGGTAGCGCCACGGCGCTCGGACAAGCGATCTCGGCGGCCAAAGGCCAACCCAACGGCCCGTTGAAGGTGGACGGCGTCAGCACCGTGAGCGCCGGCACGACAAGCGCCACCGTCACCGGGACAGCCCTGTTCGGAAAAACGCCGGGACCGGTGCTCGTCGAGCTCGAGCGCATCGGCGCCGATTGGAAAGTCAATGGCTTCAGCCTGAACAAGTAGAGCGGAGGCGAGATGTTCTCACTGGACGGCAAGATTGCACTGGTCACCGGCGGCGCGCGAGGGCTGGGTCGCGCCGATTGTCTCGCACTGTCCGAAGCCGGTGCGCGCGTCGTGGCGGCGGACGTCAACGAGACGGGCGCCGAGAACACGGCCGAGATGGCGCGCGCCATGGGGCGCGATGCGCTTGCGCTGAAAGTCGATGTGCGCGACCGCGCGCAGGTCAAGGCGATGATCCAGCGCATCAAGCAGGAGTTCGGCGCGGCGCCGGACATCCTGGTCAACAATGCGGCCACGCTCGACAACACAGCGCAGGTGCAGGACATGCCGGACGAGTTGTGGGATCGCGACATCGCGGTAAACCTGACCGGCGCGTATAACGTGACCAAGGCGCTCTGGCCCGAACTGATGGCCAAGAAGTGGGGACGCGTCATCAGCATGGCGTCGGTGGCGGGCACCATGGGCGGCTTCGGCCAGGCGAGCTATGCGGCGACGAAGGCCGCGCTGATCGGCTTCACGCGGACGCTGGCGCTCGAAGGCGCGCGGCACGGCATCACCGCCAACGCCATTGTCCCCGGCATCATCGGCACCGAGGCGTTCGGCAAGATCCCGGATGCGATGCGCGACCGCATGCGCGCGCGCGTGGCGATGCGCCGCGAAGGCGAACCGCGCGACATTGCGACCCTGGTCGTTTTCCTGGCATCGCCGGAAGCGCGCTATATCACGGGCGCGGCCGTTCCGGTCACCGGTGGACTGCACCTGTTCACGTTTTAGTCCAGACTCTGCTGCCCCTGGTGACTACCCATATCAACCAGACCTCGCGGGTTTTGAATACCCGCGAGGTCTTGAGGCGCGACATCCGCGCAGATGTGGGCGATCACCAGTCGGCCTCGGTTGCGGCCGGTCGGCAGGCCGGTATATAATAGACTCTATTCGAAATAAGGGATCCACCATTCTGAGCTTGTCGGAGCATGCGGAAAAGTGGCTAGTACCAGTGCTTTGACCGCATGCTTCGACAGGCTTACGATGCTACGTCGCTATTTCAGATAGAGTCTAATGCCCGTGGAACAAAAACCGGGACGCCCGTATCCGCTCGACCCGGTCGGTCTGTGCGCGCTCTGCGCCCACCATCGCGTGATCGAATCGACCAAAGGCAGCCATTTCTGGCTGTGCGCATTAAACGTGCAGGATGCACGTTTCCCGCGCTATCCGCGCCTGCCGGTGCTGGTCTGCGAGGGGTTCGTTCCCTCACCTTCCGGCGATAGATAACGCACGCCATACCAAAGTCACCAACTTCAATCGAGGAGAAATCAATGGCCCTGAATCTAAGTGGAGTTTTCCCCGCCTGCGTCACCCCCTACGACGCCGACGGCAACGCTTCGCCCAAGCGCTTTGCGGCGAACGTCGCGCGCTGGGAGAAGGCCGGACTGCACGGCTACCTGGTGCTCGGCTCGACCGGCGAGTTCCAGTACATGGACGAAGCCGAGCGCGGCAAGCTGATCGAAGGCGCGCGCGCGGCGATCCCGGCCAACAAGACGATGATGGTCGGCGCCGGGCACGAGACCACGCGCATGACGATCCGCTACTGCAAGCAGGCCGCGTCGCTCGGCGCGGACTGCGTGCTGGTCGTGACGCCGGTCTACTACACGCGCGGCAAGGAAGACGCCCAGCGCAAGTATTACTTTGACGTCGCCGACGCCTCGCCGATCCCGGTGCTGGTTTACAACGTGCCGGGCTTCACGGCGTACAACATCTCGCCGGAGTTCGTCGCCAGCGTGTCCGGCCACCCGAACATCGTCGGCATGAAGGACAGCGCGGGCGATGCCGGGCAGATCTTCGACACGATCCGACTGACCGACCCGAACTTCGCGGTTTTCACCGGTAATGCGCGCATCCTGTACCAGACGCTGGCTGTCGGCGGGCGCGGCAGCATCCTGGCCGCGGGCAACCCGCTCGGCCACGCCTACGTAGGGATATACGAAACGTTCAAGCGCGGCGATACGGCCTCCGCGCTGGCCCAGCAGAAGGAGGTCCGCGCGGCGGAGCAGAAGCTCAGCGCGTTCGGCATCGCCGGCTGGAAGTACGCGATGGACGTGATGGGCTGGGAGGGCGGCGAACCGCGCCTGCCGATCCTGCCTTTGGGCGACGAGGCGAAAGCCAAGATTCGCGCCATCATGGAGTCGCTGAAGCTGGCGGCGTAGCGACTACCGGTTGCCATGCCTGCGGAAAACGTGATCTGGCGTGATCACGTTTTCCGTTTTTTCGCCGGTTGGCAGCGCGTGCCCGGAGCCTGAAGTCGCGCCCTGAACCTGAGCGAAGCATATTGAACCATAACGCTCCCTGACCGATTGAACGCATACCTTGTCCTGCTGGGCGGCATTATCGCCACGGCGTTTGCCGCCGTCTTTATCCGCCTGGCCGACGCGCCGGCGCTGGTCATTGCCGCTTTTCGGCTCGGGCTGGCGTCGCTCGTGCTGCTGCCGGTCGCGGCCGCGCGGGACGGCGCGCAAATGCGACGGTTGTCGCGCAGCGCGCTCGGATGGGCGCTGCTGTCCGGCCTGATGCTGGCGGTGCATTTCGGTACCTGGATCACATCGCTGCAGTACACATCGGTCGCCAGTTCGGTCGTGATCGTGACCTCGTCGCCGGTCTGGGTGGCGCTCGCTTCGGTCGCGCTGCTGCGAGAGCGGCTGAAGCGTATCACCGTCGCCGGCATTGCGCTCGCAGTGGCGGGCGGCGCGCTGATCGGCGGCGGTGATCTGACGCTGGGTGGCAACGCCCTGTATGGCGACCTGCTGGCGCTCGTCGGAGCATGGAGTGTCGCCGGATACTTTCTGCTGGGCCGGCGATTGCGCCACGAATTGACGCTCGTTCCGTATATCGCGACCGTCTATTCCGTCGCGGCACTGGCTCTGCTGGCGGCGGTGCTGGCCGGCAACCTGCCGCTGACCGGGTACTCGGCGCAAACGTACCTGATGTTCGTGCTGCTGGCCGCGGTGCCGCAACTGCTAGGTCATTCTGCGTACAATTTCGCACTACGCCATTTGAGTGCCACACTGGTCAGCGTGGCGACGCTGGGTGAACCGATCGGCTCGACTCTGCTGGCCGCGCTGATCCTGGGCGAGCAGCCGCCGGCTGTCGTGCTGATCGGCGGTTTGGTGGTACTCGGCGGCATCGCGCTCGTCACGGCCGGCGAACGCACCTGAGCGTCGCAAAGATAGCGATACCGGAGCTTTGATGATCAAGACCATTCTGTTTGACGTGGACGACACACTGTACCCGCGCTCATCCTCACTGTTCCCGATGATCCGCAACAAGATCATCCAGTACATGATCGACTACCTGGGACTGAGCCGCCCGGAGGCGATGACGCTTCGCGAACGCTACCTCAAGGAATACGGCACGGCGACGCGCGGCCTGATGATCAACGACCACATCAACGTTCACGAGTACCTCGCCTACGTCCACGATGTGCCGGTCTCAGAGGCATTGCAACCCGACTCCGAACTCGACGCTATCCTGGGGCAGATCAACGTCGAGAAGTGCCTGTTTACCAACGCCACGCGGCAGCACGGTATCAACGTCGTGGAGGCGCTGGGCATCACGCGGCGCTTTACGCGCGTGTTCGGACTGGAAGATTTCAACTATATCAGCAAGCCCGACCCGCGCCCCTATCAGGTAGCGCTTGCCACGCTGGGCGTGCCCGGCGCGGAGGTTGCGCTGCTGGAAGACAGCCCGGTCAATCTGGAAGCCGGGCGCGCCGCCGGCATGACGTCGATTCTGGTTGGCGATGCACCGTACGCCGGCCCGACATTTGACTACCACATCGCGCGCGTGCACGATGTGCTGGCGGTCGCACGCCGACTGGGAGTTGCCACATGATCAACGCCTACGCTCGCCGGACCGACGCCAACGGGCGCGTGAACGAAGCGCGCGCGGTGCCTGTCGAAGAAGGACTCGCCCTTCTTTCCGCGCCCGGCGGCCATGTCTGGTTCGACGTGATCGCCGAGTCCGAGGCCGACTTCGCCTGGTTGGAGCAGTCGTTTCATTTCCACCCGCTGACCATTGACGACTGCCGCCAGCACGACGCGCGCGCCAAGATCAGCGACTACGACGGGTACCTGTTCATCACGCTGCACACGCCGATCGTCAACGCCGACGAGACGACCAGCGACGAAATCCACGTCTTCCTGAGCGAGCGCTATTTCGTCACGGTCCACGACACGCCGAACTCCGTGATCACTGCGCTGGTCGAAATCCAGTCCAAGAACTTCCAGTTGAGCGAATGGGGCACATCGTTCTTGTTCTACCGGCTCGGCGACCTGGCCGTCGACGCCTACTTCCCGGTCCTCGACGAGGTCGCCGACCGGGTCGACGATCTCGAAGACCAGATCGTCAATGTCGCGACGCGCGACCAGTTATCCGGCATCTTCACGCTGAAGCGCGACCTCGTCTTCCTGCGCAAGACGCTCGGACCGATGCGCGAGGTGTTCAACGCATTGCTCATCCGACGCTACCCGCTGATCGATGAGCGATCGCTCGTCTACATGCGCGACGTGTACGACCACGTCGTGCGGTTCTACGACATCATCGACACCTACCGCGACCTTGCCAGTTCGGCGCTCGACACCTATCTTTCCAGCGTGTCAAACAATCTGAACGACGTGATGAAGCGCCTGACGATCATCACGACCATCTTCATGCCGTTGACCTTTGTGACTGGGTTCTTCGGCATGAACTTCCAGCACCTGCCGTTCGACAGCGACATCATATTCTGGGTCGCCATGACCACCATGCTGGGCAGCGCCGTTGGAATGCTGATATTCTATCGCCGCAAAGGCTGGCTCTAGCCACATTCGCCAAGGGGTATTACGCACAACTGGCGGAATTGTCGCATATCGGCGTCAGCGTAGGGACAGTTCGCGACACCCCAAAGGGTGCGATGCTCGGCCGCCCGGCCCGCGGGCGCATCGCGATGCGCCCCTACATTGCGCCAAACCGGTGTGCCCGACAGTTTGGCGGCAAAGTCTCGCCAAGTACAGCAATTCTCATTTTGGAGTCGGCTGCCACTATGCCCCCTCATCCCCTGCCCCTTCTCCCCCGCGGGGGAGAAGGGGAAAAGCTAACGGGGAGGTGCGCGGCGGCTGCGCCGCCGCGTCAATCCCCTATGAATCTCGCCCCCTCCCAACTTCGTTGGGAGGGGGTCGGGGGGAGGGCAGCGCCACTTCTTCGGCGGGCCAGCGCATCGCGAGCGGCGTTGAAAAGTACCCGTCCAAAGCCAAATTGAGAATTGCTGCGCCAAGTAACCGTTTTACGACCTCGGCGTGCTATAATGGCGCTGTGAAGACCACGCTCATCCGCCACGCCCATCTGGTCGCGACGTTTGATGACCGGCGACGCGAGATCCGAGACGGCGCAATCCTCGTGCGCGGCCATCTGATCGAGCAGGTCGGCGCGACGTCTGAGTTGCCATCCGGGGCCGACGAGACCATCGATGCGCGCGATCATGTCATTATCCCCGGCCTGATCAACTGCCATCACCACCTGTATCAGACGTTGACTCGCGCGGTGCCCGGCGCGCAGGATGGCACGCTCTTCCAATGGCTGGTCACGCTCTACCCGATCTGGGCCAATCTGACGGCGCAGGCTATCTATATTTCAGCGCTGACCGGTCTGAGCGAGCTGCTGTTGAGCGGCTGCACGACAGTCGCCGACCACCTCTACATCTACCCGAACGGCGCGCGCATCGACGACGAGATTCGCGCCGCACAAGAGATCGGCGTGCGCTTCCACCCGACGCGCGGCAGCATGTCGCTAGGCGAATCGCAGGGCGGCCTGCCGCCGGACCGGGTCACTGAGAACGAAGAGGCGATCCTGCGCGACACGCGCCGGGCCATTGAAGCGTACCACGACCCGGCGCCGTACTCGATGTGCCGCGTTGGCGTGGCGCCGTGCTCGCCGTTCTCGGTCACGACCGACTTGATGCGCCAGTCGGCGGAACTTGCGCGCGCTTATGGCGTGCGCTGCCACACCCATCTGGCCGAGACCGCCGACGAAGACCAGTTCTGTCTCGAGAAGTTCGGCCGCCGCCCGCTCGAGTACGCCGAGGATGTCGGCTGGGTCGGCGACGATGTCTGGTACGCTCACGGGGTGTGGTTCGACCCGGCGGAGATCGGTCGCATCGGCCGGTCGGGCAGCGGCATCGCACACTGCCCCACCTCCAATATGCGCCTCGGGTCCGGCGTCGCGCCGCTGTTGAACTGGCTATCCCACGGCGTCAAGGTCGGGCTCGGTGTGGATGGCAGCGCCAGCAACGATTCCGGCCATCTGCTGGCCGAAACGCGCCAGGCGATGCTGCTGCAGCGCGTGACGCATGGCCCGGCCGCGCTGACCGCGCGCCAGGCGCTGGAACTCGGCACGCGCGGCGGCGCGGCGGTGCTCGGCCGCACGGATATCGGCGCGCTCGCGCCCGGCATGGCGGCCGATCTGGCGATGTTCGACCTGAACCAACTCGCCTATGCCGGCGCATGGCACGACCCGCTGGCCGCGCTCGTCTTCTGCGCGCCGCAGACCGCCAGCCTGGTGATGGTCAACGGCCGCTTGGTGGTCCGCGAGCAGCATCTCACGACAATTGAACTCGGCCCCGTGATCGAGCAGCACAACCGCATTGCGCGGGCCATGGTCGACGGTCCGCGCTAGACGGACGAGGAGGCGCACCGACACACCTGTAGCGAAGCCCGCCCACATTGGATTCAACCCGTGTCAGACTCGGGACACGGTCCCATTCGGAGGAAAACGCCCATGGTTCGCAAGCTGTTTCTAATCAGTGCGCTGCTCGCCCTGCTGCTGCTGGCAGCCTGCAGCCCGTCGACCCCCACCCCGCCGACGGCGGCCAAGCCGTTCACGTTTGGCGTCGTGCTGGTCGGCCCCAAGGACGACCACGGCTGGAGCGAAGCGCATTACAACGCCGGATTGTACCTGGAGAAGAAGCTCCCCGGTTCCAAGATGGTCTGGCTCGACAAGGTGAACCCGGCCGACCGCAAAGGCACCACGCTCGAACAGGTTATCGATGACATGGTGAAGCAGGGCGCCAAGCTTATCTTCACCACGTCCGACGACTTCAAAGACGATTCCCGCGCGTACGCGCAGAAGCACGCCGACGTCACGATCATGCACATCTCCGGCGACGACGTGCTGACCAAGAAGAACCCGCCCAACCTCGGCAACTACATGGGCCGCATGGAATACGGCAAGATGATCGCCGGGTGCGCTGCCGCACTGACCTCGCAGACCGGCAAGATCGGCTACCTCGGCCCCCTCATCAACGACGAAACGCGCCGCCTGGCTGCCTCCGTCTTCCTCGGCGCCAAGTATTGCTGGACGACCGTGCGCGCCAAGCCGGCCGCCGACCTGAAGTTCGAAGTCCGCTGGATCGGCTTCTGGTTCAATATTCCCGGCGTCACACTCGACCCGACGAAGGTCTCCAACGACTTCTATAATGGCGGCTTCGACGTCGTCCTGAGCGGCATCGACACGACGCAGGCGCTGGTGCAGGCCGGCGAAGCGGCGAAAGCCGGCAAGAAGGTCTGGGCGATCCCGTACGACTTCAGGGACGCCTGCAACGAAGCCGCCTCAGTCTGCCTCGGCGTGCCTTACTTCAACTGGGGCCCCGGCTACCTGAAACTGGCCAACGCATACAACGCCAAGACGTGGAAGCCGGAGTTCGAGTGGCTTGCGCCGGACTGGAAGGACATCAACAACGCCGACACCAGCCCGGTCGGCTGGGTGCCCGGCCCGGCACTCGCCGCCGACAACAAGACGAAGGTGGATGCGTTCATCAAAGGTCTGGCCGATGGCTCGATCGACCTGTGGAAGGGCGAGCTGAAGTTGCAGGACGGATCGGTCTATCTGAAGGCCGGCGAGAAGGCCACCGACAACCAGATCTGGTTCCTGCCCCAACTGCTGCAGGGCATGGACGGAGCCAGCAAGTAGCAGTCTGTCAATCGCCCGGGCGCCGGCAGATCATGCCGGCGCCCGGCGTCATTTGCGACATCGCATGCACCTCATCCTGCGCGAGATTACGAAGACGTTCGGCCGTGTGCCGGCCAACGATCGCATCTCGTTGACCGTCGAGCCGGGCATCATCCACGGCCTGCTCGGCGAAAACGGGGCCGGCAAGTCCACCCTGATGAAGGCGCTGTCCGGCTTCATCAGCGCGGACAGCGGCGAGATCGTGCTGGACGGAAAGAGCGTGCGCTTCCGGTCGCCGCTCGAGGCGCTGGAGCATGGCATCGGCATGCTCCACCAGGACCCGCTGGATTTCCCCACCCTGAGCGTGCTTGAGAACTTCATGCTCGGCATGCCTGGTACGCTGCCGCCGCGCGCGGCGGCGCTCGCCCAGCTTCTGGACCTATCGCGCCAGTTTGACTTTACCCTGGCCCCGGAGTCACCGGCCGGCGCCTTAAGCCCCGGCGAGCGTCAACAACTCGAAATCGTGCGCCTGCTCGCACGCGGCGCGGAGTTGCTGATACTTGATGAGCCGACCACCGGCATCTCGCAGGTGCAGAAGGTCAAGCTCTTTGTGACGCTCCAGAAACTGGCGGCGCAGGGCAAGAGCATTATCCTCGTGACCCACAAGCTCGAAGACGCCGAGACACTGTGCCAGCGTGTGACCGTGCTGCGCCGCGGCCGGGTCGTCGGCGAGGTCGAGCGACCGTTCACCACTCAGAAACTGGTCCAGCTCATGTTCGGCCAGGAACTGCCACGCCTGGAGCGCCCGGCCCTATCGGCCACACAAACGACCGTGACCGTCCGGGACCTGGCGGTACACGATCACCGCATGGCGGTGGAAGCGGTCAACCTGGAGATCATGGCCGGCGAGGTCATCGGGCTGGCCGGACTGGAAGGTAGCGGGCAGCGGCTGGTCATGCGCGCGCTCGGCGGCCTGCTGACGCCTTCGCACGGCGAGATCAGCGTCGGTGGGCAGTCGCTGGCCGGCAAACCGTACAGCCAGTTTCTGCGTACCGGCGTTGCGTACTTGCCGGCCGGGCGGATGGATGAAGGGCTTGTGCCGGGCCTCAATCTAACGGAGCATTTTGAACTGGCGCGCCGCAGCCACGACTTCACCGTGGACTGGAAACGCGCGGAAGCGCTGGCCGCCGAGCGAATCGACATGTTTAGCATTCGCGGCCGCCCCGCAACCGCAGTCGATGACCTTTCGGGCGGCAACCAGCAGCGCGCTCTGCTCGCGCTGCTGCCGGAGCAACTTTCACTGCTGTTGCTGGAGCACCCGACGCGCGGACTCGACATCGAATCGTCGGCCTGGGTCTGGACGCAACTGCTGGAACGCAGACGGCACGGCACGGCCATCATCTTCATCTCCGCCGACCTCGACGAGATTCTGGCTTACAGCGACCGCATCGTCGTCTTCTCCGGCGGCCAGGTCAGCGCGCCGCTCGCCGCCCGCGACGCGACCGTCGAGCAACTCGGCAACCTGATCGGCGGCAAGCGCGCCCAGGGCTGATAGCAACATGACCACATCCGTCCCGCGCAGGTCAGTAACGCGCGTCGCTCGCCGGCTGATGCCGGCGCTGCAGCCTGTCGCACTGGCGCTGATCGTCACGCTCGTGATCATTGTACTGGTCGGCGCGTCGCCGCTCGCCGTGCTGGCCGGCATGTGGGACGGCGCGTTCGGCGATGCCGACCGGCAGGCCGATGTGCTGGCCGCCTGGGTGCCGCTGACGCTCGCCACCGTCGGACTGCTCGTTACTTTCACTGCCGGCCTGTGGAACATCGGTATCGAGGGGCAGATCACGCTCGGTGCGATTGGCGCCACCTTCGTCGTGCGCACGCTACCGGACCTGCCGGCGCCGCTGCTCCTGTCGCTCGTCCTGCTGAGCGCGGCCGTTGCCGGCGGACTGTGGGGATTGATCGTCGGAGCGCTAAAAACGTACGGCAAGGTACATGAGATCTTCGGTGGGATGGGGCTCAACTTCGTGGCCATCGGCCTCACAAACTACCTGATCTTCGGGCCGTGGAAGCAGGCCGGTCGCGCGTCGGCCAGCGGCACGGAACCATACCCGCTGAACGCCTATCTACCGACGCTGGAGGGGCTGCGCCTCAGCCCGTATGCGCTCGGGCTGGCCATTGTCGCGCTTTTGATAGTGTACGTGGCGCTGCGCGGAACCACCTGGGGTCTGCAACTCAAAGCGATCGGCAAGAGCTTGCGCGCCGCGCACTGGCTCGGTATCGCCACCGAGCGGCAGATACTGCTGGCGTTCGTTGTGGCGGGCGCATGCGCCGGTCTCGCCGGTGCTGTGCAGACCACTGTGACGTATCACCGCCTCATCCCGTCCATCAGCAGCGGCTACGGATATCTGGCCATCCTGGTCGCGCTGCTGGCCGGGTTCCGCGCTCTGTGGGTCGCCCCACTAGCGTTCTTCTTCGCAGCGCTCAGCCTGGGTAGCCGCACGCTGCAGATGCAGTTGCAACTCGACTCGTCGCTCGGCGGCGTCATCCAGGGCGTGCTGGTGCTGATCGTCGTGCTCGCGCGCGGCCTCGGCACGCGCAGCGGCAATACGGAGACCTAGCGCATGGACATCGTCATCCGCCTGCTGGCCTCTATCCTGGCCGATTCCGCGCCGCTCGTCTTCGCGGCGGTCGGCGAGACGATCACCGAGAAGGCCGGCGTCATCAACCTGTCGCTCGACGGCTCGCTGATGCTGGCCGCGATGGCCGGCTTCGCCGTGGCGTACAGCACCGGCAGCGTGGCCGCCGGATTCCTGGCGGCGATGGCGGTCGGCGCGCTCGTCGCGCTGCTCATCGCGTACGCGGGTATTGCGCTCAATCGCGACCAGGTGGCCGTCGGGTTCATCCTGACTGTGCTCTGCACCGATCTCAGTTCGTTCCTCGGCACGCCGTTTGTGCGCAAGCCGATCATCACTGCGTTGCCCGCGCCCATCCCGTTCCTGAGCGACATCCCGGTGCTCGGCACGCTCTTCTTCAACCACAGCGTCACGGTGTACGCCAGCTTCGCCGTCGTGCTGCTCGCCTGGCTGTTCATGTTCAAGACGCAGCCCGGCCTCATGCTGCAGGGCATCGGCGAGCGCCCGGCGGCGGCCTTCGCACGCGGCGCAAACGTCAACCGCCTGCGCTACCTCTATACGCTGATTGGCGGCGCCCTGGTCGGCGTGGCCGGCGCGGCGTTCTCGCTGGGCGCCAGCCCCGGCTGGAGCTACCATCACACGCAGGGCTTCGGCTGGATCGCGCTGTCGATCGTCATCTTTGGCGGCTGGCACCCGTTCCGCGCCGCCTTCGGCGCATACCTGTTCGGCGGGCTGCAAACACTCGGCAGCGTGCTGCAGGCCGGCATGCCCGACATGCCGATCTACGTCTTCCAGGTCGCGCCGTTCCTGATGATGATCCTCGTCCTGCTCGCAGCCAACAGCGAGGGACTCGACCGCCTGATGGCCTACCTGCCTGCCGGGTTCGCGCGCTGGCTCACGCGCATGCTGCGCGGGCAGTCGCCCGCCGCATTAGGCGCCAACTTCCATTCGGAGTAAAATGGTTTGCCGTTGGCGCGCATGTTGGCGCGCCGGCGCCCATCCCGCCAAACGAACCGCGCATGCCCAAAGTCTATCTCATCCGCAACGCCGAGACGCAGGCAACTCATGAGGACCCCGCCTTCTGGCCGCTGTCGGATCGCGGCGAGGAGCAGGCGCGCATGATCGCGCGGCTGCCTTTTTGGGACGCAGTCACGGCGATCGTCAGCAGCGACGAAAGCAGCGCGCTCGCCACCGTCAGCCAGATTGTGTTTGACCGCCGCCTCCCGCTGTTTCACGATGTGCGCCTGCGCGAACTGAAACGCACCAGCGAGCACCTGGAAGACCCCGAGTCGCGCGTGCTCGAAGTCATGCAGAAACCGGCGCTCAGCATCGGCGGTTGGGAGCGCGCCACCGATGCGCAGACGCGCGCAACGGCGTGCTTCCAGGAACTCGTCGACCGCTACGGCGAGGCGACGTTTGCCGTCGTCTCGCACGGCATGACGCTGGCGCTGCTGCTCGGCGTGCTGCAGGAATCGGTCGGCTACGCGTTCGATATCTGGCAATCGCTCGGCCACGGAAGCGTCGTGCTCGTCGAGCGCGATGACGCGCCGGCCCTTCCCGCCACATAACAAGGATCCCGCCAAGCTATGCAGATCGGCATCATTGGCCTGCCCACGTCGGGCAAGACCACCATTTTCAATGCGCTAACGCGCGGCAACATCGCCCCGGCGGCCTACTCGTCCGGCAAGTTCGAAGTGCACACCGGCGTCGTCGACGTGCCGGACGACCGGCTTGGCGTGCTGGCGCAGATGTTCAACCCGCGCAAGGTGACGCACGCGAAGGTGCAGTATAACGATGTGGCCGGCCTCGCGCGCGGCGCCGGCGAGAAAGGCGGGCTGGAGCCGGCGCTCCTCAACCTGCTCTCGCAGAGCGACGCGCTGATTCTGGTCATCCGCGCTTTTGACGACCCGAACGTGCCGCACCCGGACGGCAGCGTGGACCCGGCGCGCGACCTGAATGCGCTGGAGACCGAATTACTGCTGGCCGACCTGATGGCGGTCGAAAAGCGCCTGCAGCGACTGAAGGAAGACGCCGGCAAGCGCGGCGGCACGCCGCAGGAGAAGGAAATGCGCGTGCGCGAGGTCGCCCTCTTCGAGCGCATGCAGACTCACCTCGAAGGCGAGCGGCGCCTCAACACGCTCGGCATGAATGAAGATGAAGTCAAATCGGTGCGCGGCTTTGGCCTGCTGACCGTCAAACCGACGATGGTCATCTACAATCTGGCGGAGTCGCAGTCGCCCCAGGCCGAGTGGGAACGGCGCGACGGCGACCAGGGCACCATCCACACGGCACTGCGCGGCAAGCTGGAAATGGAAATCGCGCAGATGGCGCCCGACGATGCGCGCGAGTTTCTTGCTGAGTACGGCATTACCGAGCCCGGCCTGAACCGCATCATCCGGCTCTCGTACGACCTGCTCGGCCTGCATTCGTTCCTGACGACCGGCGAAGACGAGGTGCGCGCCTGGACGGTCCGCAAAGGCGCGACAGCGGTCGAAGCCGCCGGCACCATTCACAGCGACCTGGCGCGCGGCTTCATTCGCGCCGAAGTCATCGCGTATGCCGACCTGATCGACGCGGGCGGATTCGCCGAAGCGCGCAAGCGCGGCACGCTGCGGCTCGAGGGCAAAACGTACGTGGTCAGCGATGGCGACATCGTCCACGTCAAGTTCAACGTGTAGCACGACAGAGCACAGGAGCGAGACCATGAAGGCCGCCGTCTTGCGCGCGCCCAATGCGCCGCTGACCATCGAGCAGGTCGATCTGGACACTAATCTGCTAACCGGCGAGGTGCTGGTGCGGATTACGCACGCCGGCGTCTGCCACAGCGACTACCACATCATGATCGGCGAGACGCCGCACCCAATGCCGGTGGTGCTCGGGCACGAGGGCGCGGGCATCGTGGAGGCCGTCGGGCCGGGCGTTAGCCGCCTGCACAAGGGCGATCCGGTCGCCGTGACGTTCCGCCCATTCTGCGGCTACTGCCGGCAGTGCAACAGCGGCCATCCGAACCTGTGCGACAACGTCGAAGTGCTGCGCCGCGCCTGCCGCCTCAGTCAGCACGGCGAGCGCGTGTACAACTTCATCGGCGTGTCGTGCTTCGCCGAGTACACGGTCGTGCACGAATCCGCCGCCATCAAGGTGCCGTCCGACGTGCCGCTCGACCGCGCCGCGCTCGTCTCATGCGGCGTGATGACCGGCGTCGGCGCCGTCATCAACACGGCGAAGGTTTCGCCGGGCGAGACGGTGGCTGTGATCGGTTGCGGCGGCGTCGGGCTGAATGTGATTCAGGGCGCGCGGCTGGCCAACGCCTCCGTCATCATCGCGGTCGACATTCACGACAACAAGCTGGAGATGGCGACCACGTTCGGCGCGACACATCTGATCAACGGCCGGTCCGAAGACGCGATCAAGAAAGTGCGCGAGCTTGTCAAGGGCGGTGTGGACTGGTCATTCGAGGTCATCGGCCTGCCGGCGACCATGGAACAGGCGTACGCTATGATCCGCAAAGGCGGCACGGCCGTCATGGTTGGCATGCCGCCGTCGGCCAGCAAGGTTTCGTTCCCGGCGTTCTCCTTTTTTGCCGAGGAGAAGACAGTCAAAGGCTCCATGTTCGGCAGCGCGCGTCCCAGCATCGACATCCCGCGTGTCCTCGATCTGTACAAGCATCACCAATTGCAGCTAGACGAGTTGATCTCGCGTCACTACCCGCTTGAGCGTATCAACGAAGCGTACGAGGCACTGGCGCGCGGCGAAGTGGCCCGCAGCGTCATCGATCTCTAGCCCCTGTCGGATTGAAACGCCATGAGCCCTGACATCACCCAAGAAATCCGGTCGCTCGTCGCCCAGCGGCGCGACTCGATGATCCGGTTCTTCCGCGATATCTGCGCGATTCCGTCGTACGACTCGCAGATCGGCCCCGTGGGCGAGCGCGTCGGCCAGGAGATGCGCGCCCTCGGCTTCGACGAGGTGCGCTTCGACAAGATGGGCAATATCCTGGGCCGCATCGGCAACGGGCCGCGCTGCCTGGTGTATGATTCGCACATCGACACCGTCGGCGTCGGCGATCCGGCCGCCTGGGAGTGGGATCCGTTCAAGGGCAAGGTTGAAAACGGCATTCTCTTCGCGCGCGGGGCATGCGACGAAAAAGGCTCGACGCCCGGCATGATCTACGGCCTGGCGCTCGCCCGACAGCTCGGTCTGCTGCACGGCTGGACCGCGTACTACTTCGGCAATATGGAAGAGTGGTGCGACGGCATCGCCCCCAACTCGTTCGTTGAGGTGGACCCAAGGGTACGCCCCGATTTCGTCGTCATCGGCGAGCCGACCAAGATGCAGGTCTATCGCGGGCACAAAGGGCGCATCGAGTTGCAGATCACGGCCAGCGGCAAATCGGCTCATGCCGCGCACCATCACCTGGGTGACAACGCGGTGTACAAGATGCTGGACATCATCGCGGGCATCCGCGATCTCGACGCGCAGCTGCCGAGCGACCCGTTCCTGGGCAAGGCAACCGTGGTTGTCACCGATGCTGAGGTGCACACGCCGTCCATCAACGCCGTGCCAGACCTGTTCAGTATCTTCATCGACCGCCGCATTACGTTCGGCGAGACGCGCAAAGGCATCGTGGAGCGCATCCAGGCACTGATTCCGGCTGAACTGCGCGGCGAGATCACGCTCAAAGAGATGTTCTACGACACGCCGAGCTACACCGGCTTCGTCTTCCCGATCGAAAAGTACTATCCGCCCTGGGCGCTCGATGAGACGCATCCCCTGGTGCGCGCCGGGCAACGCACGATGGCGCGTCTGTGGGGCGAAGCGCCGCCCACGGGCAAATGGGGCTTCTCGACCAACGGCACCTACTGGGCGGGGAAGGCGCAGATACCGTCGATCGGCTTCGGGCCCGGCGACGAGGTCCACGCGCACACCACGCTGGACCAGAACAAGCTCGACGATGTGGTGCGCGCCACCGAATGGTACGCGCTTTTTCCGACCGTGTTGGCGCAACTTACCGCCGCCGTTACGCCGGAGTTCTAGCCGCTCGTTGTACGCCCCGCACCGTGCCGGTGCGGGGCTTTTTTGTTGCCCGCAAGCCGGGCCTCTGCATGCAGCAATTCTCAATTTGGCTTTGTACGGGTACTTTCCAATGCCGCTTGCGATGCGCTGGCTCTCAGGCGCTTGTCACGCAAGCTGGCCCGCCGAAAAAGTGGCGTTGCCCTCCCCCCGACCCCCTCCCAACTTCGTTGGGAGGGGGCGAGATTCTTCGGGGATTGGCGCGGCGGCGTAGCCGCCGCGCCAATCCCCGTTAGCTTTTCCCCTTCTCCCCCGCGCGCGGGGGAGAAGGGGCAGGGGATGAGGGGGCATATTGGCAGCCGACTCCAAAATGAGAATTGCTGCTCTGCATGCGAGCGCCGCGACCGCACGGTGGTATCATATATCCAGGAAGAGTGCGTGCGGCTTCTCACCGATTGCCGTCGGGCACGGACACAGTGAGCCCGAAAGGAGGCCATGATGCGGAGTTTTCTGGGCCGCGACATCCTGTCGCTGAAGGATTTCGAACGTGACGATTTCACGCGTGTCTTTCAAGTCGCCAAAGACCTCGAGCCGATTGCGCGCGACCGGCGCAACAGCGACCTGCTGGCGGCCAAGACGCTCGTGACGGCATTCTACCAGCCGAGTACCCGCACCCGGCTGGCGCATGAGGCGGCCATGCACCGGCTCGGCGGCCACGTGGTCGGGTTTGCCGACTTCAAGATGACGCGCGCCGGCGACTGGTATCAGGAATCAATCAAGGATACCGTTCGCATGCTCGAGTATTACGGTGACGCAATCGTCATGCGCCATTTCCTGCAGGGCGCGCCCGCCGAGGCTGCGCGCTGGGCCAGCGTTCCGGTGATCAATGCAGGCGACGGTTGGGGCGAGCACCCCACACAGGTGCTGACCGACTTGTACACTGTGCGCGAGGAGCGCGGCCGCATCGACGGCCTGACGTTCCTCTGCATCGGCGATATGCGCATGCGGACGATGCACTCCCTCTCGTATGCGCTCACCCAGTTTGATTGCCAGGCGATCTACGTCGCGCCGCCCGACATGTCGCTGACGGACGAGTTCAAGGCCGAGTTGCGCGAGCGCAACCTGCGTTTCCGCGAGGCAGAGCATGTCGCACAAGTGATCGATCAGGCCGACGTGATCTACATGGAGCCGGTCATCCAGGCCGACTACACGCAATCGCGCGTCGAGCACGCGTCCGAGCGGCCGCATACGCCGGATAACTATGTCGTCAGCCGCGAACTCCTGCGTGACAAGGCGCGCTCCGATGCCATCATCCTGCACTCCCTGCCGCGCATGGACGAGTTGCCCGCCGACGTGGATGGTACCCGCCATGCGCGCTACTGGCAGGAAGCGTTCAATGGCGTTGTCGTGCGCATGGCGCTGCTGGCCTTGATCCTTGGCGCGGCTGAGCGGTAATCCGCGGCGAGCGTAGCGCATATCCCGTCGATCGGCTTCGGTCCGGGCGACGAGGTCTACGCGCATACCACGCTCGACCAGATCAGCCTCGACGATGTCGTGCGCGCAACCGAGTGGTATGCGCTCTTGTCCGCGCTGCTCGCGCACCACATGGCTGCAACCTCGCCCACGCCGCAACACCGCAAAGATCAGGCCGGAGTTCAATGCTCACCAAAGGCGCCCAGATGCGGGCGCCTTTGTCTTTTGTGCCTGCGCCCCATGCCAATTTACCCTTCACAGGGAGTGACATTCGCCCCTTCCGCCGCACGGCAGCTTCGAGTAAACTAAGGAGCGCGCATCGTTCATGCGCTCTCGGAGGCCAGCAATGAATCACCGGCGTCAAAGCAAACCGGCAGTGGACGCACACCGCAACCATTCGCGCCTTTCGGAAGTGATACTCGGCGGGCAGGACGGACTGGTCAACGTGCTCGGCGTCATTCTGGGCGTCGCCGCGGCGACCAGCGACACGTCCATTGTGCTCGTCGCCGGGCTGGCCGCCACCTTCGCCGAATCGGTGTCGATGGGCGCGGTGGCGTACACCTCGACGCTGGCCGACGCGGAGCTGTACGAAAGCGAACGGCAGCGCGAATTCCGGCATATTACTGCGCAGCCGGATCGCGAGCGAGACGAAATCCGCCAGATCTACGCGCAGAAGGGTTTTAGCGGCGATCTGCTTGAGCGGATCGTGAACACGATCACGGCCAGTCCGGACGTCTGGGTGGCCGTCATGATGGCTGAGGAGATGCGCCTGATGCCGTCGGATCGCGGCCACGCACTACGCTCGGCGTTCGTCGTCGGCTTCGCCGCGATTGTCGGCTCGCTGATCCCGCTGGCGCCCTACATCTGGCTTCCGGTCGGCACCAGCATGCTGCTGTCGCTCATCATCGCTGCCCTGACGCTATTTGTGGTCGGTGCCTACAAAGCGCGCACGACCGTCGGGCACCCGGGGCGCAGCGGGCTGGAAATGGCCCTGATCGGCACGCTCAGTGCGCTGGCCGGCTATCTGGCTGGCGTGATCTTCAAAGTACCGGCGGCGCCATAACGCCGCACGGCCGAAGGGGGCACGATGTATAACCGCATCCTGGTGCCGCTCGATGGATCGGCGCTGGCCGAGGCTGCGCTGCCGCACGCGCACATGCTGGCGGCTCCGGCCAACGGCGAGATCATCCTGCTGCGCGTGGTGACCTATTCGCTACACGACATCGCGGAACACGACCCGCACATGGACGGCACGCTGGCAGACGATTTGAAGGCGGTGCGCGCCGACGCCGAGTTGTACCTGCACCGGCTCGCCACCCGGCTGCAACCGCGGGAGCGCGTGCGCGCAATCGTGCTGGACAATGCCCGCGCTGCCGACGCCATCATCGCTTGCGCTTCCGAGCAGGCGGTTGACCTGATCGTCATGACGACCCACGGGCGCACCGGCGTAGTTCGCTGGCTACTGGGCAGCGTCGCCGACCGCGTCGCCCGTCAAGCGCGCGCGCCGGTGCTGCTGGTTCGCTCGACGCCGGTCGCGAGAGCGGCGTGAGCGGGCATCGTCCGGTCGTTTGTGACATCGCTGCCATTCGGTTAAAATGGCCTATAATGACGCGCGACGAACTATCGCAACTGACGTTCGATCAACTGGTGGACCTCATCTTGCACCTGCAGGCTGAAGCGGCCCGCCTGCAGGTGCGCATAGCCGAATTGGAAATGCACGGCCCTGTGACTTCGACCGCGCCGGCCGTTCCTTCCGCCACACCGGAGATCCGTTGGAACAGCGCGGCCGCCGGCGCGCCGGAACCACAAGGCCCGGTGCTGACGACACAGGCCATCGAGGATCATGTGCATGTGCGGCGCTCGCGGCACCATCGCCCGTGGTACAAGAAGCTGTGGCGCGCCGTCCGTCCGCAGAACGCTAGACTGAGCATTACCGTTATCGCAACCACCATCGTCGTTATCGCGCTGTCAGTGGCCATTGTCTTCTGGCTCCCGCAACTGCGGCTGACCGATTTGATCAGAACCCGCTAGCCGCCGACTAGTCAGCTATGCTATCATCCGCAGCGTGATCATCTCCCGCACCCCCCTGCGCGTCAGTTTCGTCGGCGGCGGCAGCGATCTGGCGGCGTACTACCAGTGTGCGCCCGGCGCCGTCGTCAGCACCGCGATCGACAAATACATCTACATCACGGTCAACCGCAAGTTTGACAGCCGCATCCGCGCGAGTTATTCCGTCACGGAAATCGTCGATAGCGTGGGCATGGTGAAGCACGAGTTGATCCGCGAGGCGCTGAAACTGGTCGGGGTTGATGGCGGCATCGAGATTACATCAATCTCGGACATTCCGTCTGAAGGCACGGGACTCGGTTCCTCCAGCACGTACACGGTCGGACTGCTGACCGCGTTGTACGGTTACATCGGGCGGCACGTGGGAGCCGAGCGGCTGGCGCGCGAGGCGTGCGAAATCGAAATCGAGCGGTGCGGACGTCCGATTGGCAAGCAGGATCAGTACATAGCTGCCTATGGCGGCCTGCAGTATCTGCGATTCAACCCGGATGAGAGCGTCTTCGTTAATCCGATCATTTGCCCGCCCGCTCTGCGGCAGACGCTGCAATCCCGACTGATGCTCATGTACATGGGCACGACCCGCGCCTCCAGCGCGATTCTGGCCGAGCAGCGCTCGAACACGGAGCACGACGCCGGTAACCGGCGCGTGCTGGGGCACATGGTCGCACAGGCCGACGCACTGCGCGCCGCGCTCAATCAGCAGGACCTCGATGCGTTTGGCGGCATCCTGCACGACGGCTGGCTGGCCAAGAAGCAGTTGGCGTCCGGGATCAGCAACGGGCAGATTGATGAGTGGTATGACCGCGCGCGCGCCGCCGGGGCCGTCGGCGGCAAGGTACTTGGCGCGGGCGGCGGCGGGTTCCTGCTGCTGTATGCGCCACCGGAACGGCAGGCCGCCATCGAGCGCGCTCTGCCGGAACTGCGGCGCATCGGTTTCGGCTTTGAGCCGCAAGGCTCCAAGATTATCTACGTCGAGGATTGAAGCATGGCGACCGCCGCGGGCCGACCGCCCTCCGCCCGCCTCTACCTGGATCGCCAGGCAGCCAGCCTGCCGCGCTATGTATGGGAGCAAGCGCTGATGGCGCTGGCCGGATGGGTGCCAACAATTGCCGGAATCGCTTTGCGCGGGCTGCTCTACCGCTTCATGCTGCGCATGGACGGCATGGCCGCCATCGAAGCGGGCGTGCGGCTGCGCTTTGCCGGCAACATCCGGCTGGGCCGGCGCGTGTACCTCGACGAGGGTGTGTATATTCATGCCTGCCCGGCCGGCGTCACGATCGGCGACGACACGCTGGTCATGCACGGCTCGGTGCTGCACGTATATAACTTCCGGGGCATACCGCAGTCGGGCATTCGTGTCGGACGCCACAGCCTCATCGGCGAGTATAATGTTATTCGCGGGCAGGGCGGCGTGACGATCGGCGACCGGGTCTATACGTCGCCGCACTGCCAGCTCATCGCCGTCAACCATGTCTTCGATGACCCGGCACGCCCGTTCGTCGAGCAGGGCATCACGGCGCAGGGAATCGTCATTGAGGACGATGTGTGGATCGGCAGTGGCGCGCTGATATTGGATGGCGTGCGCGTCGGACGCGGCGCGGTCGTCGCCGCCGGCGCAGTCGTCACCAAAGACGTGCCGGCGCATACCGTGGTCGGCGGCGTGCCGGCGCGGGTCATCCGGGAGATTGATGGGACCAGCACGGTGCCCGACGGGGTAGCCGTCTATTCGCTCTAACATGCACACCTTATCGATTGTCATTCCAGCCTACAACGAGGAGCACGGCATCGCGCACATTGTCGAGCGCGTGCTGGCCGTACGCCCTGAGTTGGCCAACGCCGGTTGGGACGCCGAACTCGTCGTGGTGGACGACGGTTCACGTGACCACACCGCTGACGTCGTCGCTGGCTATCCCTTGGTGCGCCTGATCCGCCACCCGCGCAACCGCGGCTATGGCGCGGCCATCAAGACCGGTTTCCGCTCCAGCCAGAGCGACTACGTGGCGTTTCTCGACGCGGACGGCACCTACCCGCCGGAGAGCTTTCCCGCGTTGTGCCGCGCGGCGCAGGACGCCGACGTGGTCGTCGGATCGCGCATGAGCGGGGCGCGCAGCGACATGCCGCTGACGCGGCGCATCGGCAACACGGTCTTCGCCATGCTGCTGAGTCTGATCGGCAACGTGCCGGTGCGCGACACCGCCAGCGGTCAGCGGATCGTGCGACGCTCGGTGCTGCCGCGCCTGTACCCGCTGCCGGACGGCCTGCAGTTCACGCCGGCCATGAGCACGCGCGCAATCCACGAAAACCTCAAGATCGTTGAAGTGCCGATTTCATACGCTGAGCGCGTTGGACGCTCGAAGCTATCCGTGGTGCGCGACGGGGTGCGCTTCACCCGCGCCATTGTCTGGACGGCGCTCGCCTACAACCCGGTGCGCATCCTCGGCATCGGCGCGCTGGCGGCGCTCGCGGTCGCGCTACTGATCGGCGCGTATATGTTGTTCTTGCGCCTGAGCGGCGTCACGACGCTGACGGCGTCACAGGTGTTCCTGGTGTTCGGCGCGGCTCTGTTGGTGGTAGCGGGCATCAACCTCTTCTCGCTCGGCGCGATGTTCAACTACCTGGTTGCGCTCTTCCACCGCCAGCCGGTGCGGCAAGGGCTGTTCGGCAAGCCGATCTTCTCACCGCCGCTCGACTACCAGTTCGGGTGGATGGGGCTGGCGGCGATTGGCCTCGGCACGCTCATGGGTACCGGCGCGTTCATCGCCAGCTTCAGCGGATGGGAAATCGAGCGCCTCTGGTTCTACCTGCTTATCGGCGCGTCGCTGGTCATCGTCGGCATTCAACTGGCCGTCGCATGGGTCGTGATGCGCGTGCTGGAGGAACTGGCCCAGCGCGATGCCGACGCGCAGCGCGATCTGATTGAACCCGGCATCACCGCCGCAGCCGAAGACCCTGCGGCGTAGCGCGGTGCCGGCGCATCAACAAGGGGAAGAAGGAAGCATGCCTGAATCTGATACACAAATCAATCTGGGCACGCGCACGCGCGAAATCGTGCGCGCGCCTAAGTTCCCGGACGCCGGCGCCGCCGTGCGCGAGCATATCACGGCGCGCGAGCGTCCCGCCACGGCCGTCGACGTGCTGCTCGTCAACCCGCCGGCGCCGGACGGCGGCATCTGGATTCGCAGCCAGCACCGTGTTGGGCGCAAGAGCCGCGAGAACATGATCTGGCCGCAGGTCTCGCTGGCGCAGATGGCCGCGCTGCTGGCGCCCGATTACACGGTCGCCATCATCGACGCCATCGCCGAGCGCATGACCTGGCCTCAGTTCGAGGCGCGTCTGCGCGCGGCGATGCCAAAGTACTACCTCACTCAGGTGACCGCGCCGACGCTGCAGAACGACATGTACGGCGTCTTCCTGGCCAAGTCGCTCGGCGCGCGGACGATGGCCATGGGCACGCATGTCACACCGATGTGGCGCGAAACGCTGGAGCCCTACCCGGCGCTCGACTTCGTGTTGCAGGGCGAGCCGGAGATGACCCTGCGCGAGGTGATCGACGCCTTCGAAGGGCGCGAGCCGTCCAGCGAGAACATCCGCCGCCTGCTGACCGGCACCGGCTCCAACGTGCCCACCCAGTTCGTCTCGCAGAACGGCGGGGACCTGTCACATATCAAGGGCCTGGGCTGGCGGCGCGGCGCGGAGATCACGCTCAATACCCCGCGCCCGTTCATCCCGAATCTGGACGACCTGCCGATCCCGCTGCATCACCTGCTCCCGCTGGACAAGTACCGCATGCCGATGATGAAGAGCGCGTACACGTTCATCGTCTCCTCGCGCGGGTGCAGCGCCGGCTGCACCTACTGCATCAAGCACGTCTCGTACCAGTGGACGCTGCGCCTGCGCTCGCCGGAGAATATCGTCAAAGAGCTGTGGGTGCTGAAGAAACTCGGCATCAACTACATCCACATGTACGCCGATCTGTTCACCCTGTCGCGCAACCAGGTGGTCGAGTTGTGCCGCTTGATCATCGACCAGAAACTGGACATCAAGTGGACGTGCAACAGCCGCGTGGATTATGTGGACGCGGAGATGTTGTCGCTGATGGGCCGCGCGGGCTGCTGGATGATCTCGTGGGGTATCGAGTCGGGCAACGAGGCGATCCTTCACCACGCGCGCAAGGGCGCCGACCCGCAAAAAGCGCGACGGGCGCTCACCTGGGCGCGCGCAGCCGGCATCAAGAACTGGGGCTACTTCATCATCGGCCTGCCCGGCGAAACGGAACTGACCATCCGTGAATCGATCGAGTTCTCCAAGCAGTTGCCGCTCGATATCGCCCTGTTCCATATCGCCGCGCCGTACCCCGGCACGCCGTTCTTCTTCGAGGTCGTAAGAAATGGCTGGTTCCGCCCCGGCACGCGCTGGGAAGAAGTCGATATGGATCGCTCGACCGTGCTCGACTATCCGCATCTGAAGGCCGAGCGGCTGGAGTACTGGCAGAAGCGCGCCTTCCGCGAGTGGGCCTATCGTCCCGGCCCGATTCTGACGTTCCTCAAGGGCATGAACTCATGGGAAGGGCTGAAATCGGCGCTCGATATCGCCTTCCAACACTTCACCTGGGCCAGCGATACGCCGCTCGCCGGCGACTCGGCTACGTGAGCCGTCTCGCTGAGTGAGCGTGCCCGTGTCTCGACAACCCCAAAGCTCCGAAGCGCCTTCGCTGACCGTACAGTTGCTGCCTGCGCTGGACATCGGTCTCGCCGTACTGGCCGGCGCGATCTGGTACATCCGGCCGCAGGAAGGCGCCTGGCCGCTGGCGCTGATCGGCGTGGCGTGGCTGCTGCGCACCCTCGCGTACGGCAGCCCCACGCGCCCCACGCCCTTCGACCTGCCGATGGTCATCTTCCTGGCCAGCGCCTTCGCATCGGCCACGGTCGGGTACAACCAGGACCCGCGCTGGGCCGATGGGCCGACGCCGCTCATGTGGGCGTGGGCCAAATACTGGACGCTCGTCGCGGCGGTGGCGCTCTTTTTCGCGGTTGCCAACCTGCGCACGCCATCCGCCGTGCGCGGCGCCGCGCTCGGCATGTTCGTGCTGGCCGTCGCCATCAGTATCTACTTCGTGCTGACAAACGACTGGGGCGCGCGGGGCGGCAAGGTCGATGCGCTCTCGCAGATCGGCGCTTGGCTGGCTGAACCCGCGCCGGAGATCGCCGGCCGCCGCCTAAATCCCAATGTCGCAGGTGGCATTATTGCACTGGCCGTGCCATTCGGCATCGTGGTGTGGATCGAAGCGCGCCGCCGCATCGCGTTGCGTATCCTGTGGAGCATCGCTTTGGCGATCGCCGGCGCGGGCTTGTTGCTCTCGGCGTCGCGCGGGGCGTGGCTGGCGCTGGCTGTGGCCCTGCTTGGATGGGCGCTGGCACGGCAGTTCTCGGCGCTGCGGCAGAATCGCTCGGTCGTGCGCGCTGCCCTGCTCGCCTTGACGCTGATCTGCGTCGGCGTCGTGCTCGGCACGGCTGTTGACCGAGGCAGCTTCGGCAGCCTGCCCGTGGCGGCTCCGGCCGGCGTTTCGGGTTTCGGCAGCGGATCGGTCATCGGGCGCGTAACGCTCTGGCAAGGCGGCATCGGACTGGCGCAGGACTACATCTTCACCGGCGCAGGGCTGGGCGCGCTGCCGATGCAGATCTCTGCGTACGCTCTGTTGCTGCCCGTCCTGTATGTGCCTCACGTGCACAACACGTTCCTCAATATTCTCATCGAGCAGGGGCTGCCGGGCGCCGTGGCGTTGATCTGGCTCCTGCTTGTCGCCATAGTCGCCAGTTGGCGCGCCACGAGAAACTCCGGGAACACGTCCGCAGATCAATCACGCCGACTGATGCGGGAGGCCGCGTTGGTCAGCCTGGCCGTGATGCTGCTGCATGGGTTGGTGGACGATGTGCCGTTCGGCTCACGTGGCATGCTCTTGCTGTTTGTCCCGCTCGGCATGATCGCGGCTTTGCACGGCGGCGCCAGGTCAGCTTTCGGACGCCTGCCCCTGCGGGTGATTGCGATTGCCGCAGCGCTGCTATTCGTCACCGCCCTATGGCAGCGCGATGCCATAGTCGCCACCGCATACGCGAATCTCGGAGCGCTGGCCCAGTCACGCGCAGAACTGGCGGGCTATCGCGTTCCAGACCGGTTGCCGGAGACGCTCCGGCGCGAGGCCCCGCTCGATGAAGCGATTGCCGCCTACCGTCAGGCGCTGGCGCTCGATCCGGGCAACCGCACCGCCAATCAGCGCATGGGCATGATTGCGCTGGCACGCGGGCAATACGATGCCGCCATGAGCTACATCGAGGCCGCGTACCGCCGCGACCCGGCGAATGAAACACTCCGCATGTTGATGGGCGACGCCGCTCTGGCCGCCGGCCGGGCGGACGACGCGTACACATTCTGGGTGCGCGCGCCGGACGCGCCGTCGCGCCTTGAATTGACGGCATCACTGCGGTACGATAAACTCAATGATCTGGAGCGTGCCGCAGCGGCACGCGCGCTTGCGGCGCGCATCGCGTCAGAGCGTTCCAAGGGCCATTAGCCTGCCGCTTCACTATTGCGAGTCTCGTTCGATCTTGATTATGGCACTGCTACGCACAATCTGGGACAAATGGCGCGCGTTCGGCCACTGGATGGCCGACGTGGTCGGCCGAGTGGTCATGACTATCTTCTATTTCACGCTGGCCGCCCCGTTCGGCATTGGCGTACGGCTGTTCAGCGATCCACTGCACCTGAAGCCCGAAACGCCGCAATGGAATCCCCGCGAGCCGGTTTCCGAAGCGTTGGACGATGCGCGGAGGTCATTCTAGCATGCGCATCCTGGGCATTTCGTGCTTCTATCACGACTCGGCCGCGGCGCTGCTGGTTGACGGCATGCTCGTGGCCGCTGCGGAGGAAGAGCGCTTCACCCGCAAGAAGCACGATCACGACTACCCAGCGCAGGCGGTCGCGTTCTGCCTCAAGCAGGCTGGTATCACCGCCGGCGATCTGGACTACGTGGTCTTTTACGAGAAGCCGCTGGTCAAGTTTGAGCGCATTCTGATGACCTCGCTGGGCGGCTATCCCAGGACCTGGCGCGTTTTTCCGGAAGCGATGGTCGCGTGGTTTAATGAAAAACTGTGGGTCAAGGGCCTCATCGTCCGCAAGCTGGGCGTGCCGCAGAACCGCGTGTTGTTCGCCGACCATCACATGGCGCACGCGGCCAGCGCGCTCTTCTGCGCGCCGTATGCGGACGCCGCCGTGCTCACGCTTGACGGCGTGGGCGAGTGGACAACCGCGGCGATCGGGCACGGCCAGGCCGACTGGACCGGCACGGGCAAGAGCAGCATCAACCTGACCGGAGAGATTCGTTTTCCGCATTCGCTCGGGCTGCTCTACTCGGCTTTCACGGCGTTCCTCGGCTTCGAGGTGAATGAGGGCGAGTACAAGGTCATGGGCATGGCGCCCTACGGCGAGCCGCGCTACGTCGACGACGTGTACAAGCTCGTGCGCGTCGAAGCCGACGGCAGCTTCCGGCTGAGCATGGAATACTTCAGCTTCTACCACTCGACGGAGCAGACGTACAATCGCCGGTTCACCGAGTTGTTTGGCGAGCCGCGTGTCCGCGAGTCCGAGTTCTACACCCGGCAGACGCATCCGCAACGCGACCACCCGCAGTGGGATGACCGCGCCGCCGAACGCAACCAGCACTACGCCGACATCGCGGCCAGCATCCAACGTGTCACCGAGGAGATTATCCTCAAGATGGCGCGCCACGCCCGGCTGAGCACAGGCTCAAAGCGACTGGTCATGGCGGGCGGCGTGGCGCTCAACAGCGTAGCCAACGGGCGCATCCTGCGCGAGACCGGCTTCGAGGAACTGTTTATCCAGCCGGCCGCCGGCGATTCGGGCGGGGCGCTGGGCGCGGCGCTGTACGCCTACCACGTCATTCTGGGCCAGCCGCGCAAGTTTACGTTGAACGACTGCTACTGGGGACAGGGATACAGCAATTCCGAGATTGGCGATTACCTGCGCGCCAACAACATCCGGCACGAGCAATTCGACGACGAAGATCGCCTGCTCGATCGCGTGGTGGACGGCCTGGTGAATGGCAAGGTAGCCGGTTGGTTTCGCGGTCGCTTCGAATGGGGACCGCGCGCGCTCGGAAACCGCAGCATCATCGCCGATCCGCGGCGCGCCGAGATGAAGAACATTGTCAACGCCAAGATCAAGTTCCGCGAGCCGTTTCGCCCCTTTGCGCCGGTGGTGCTGGAAGAGCGCACGGCGGAGTATTTTGATCTGGACGACCCGGCGCGGCAGTTGCCGGCGCGGTACATGCTGCTGGTGGCCCCGATCAAGAGCGACAAGCAGGATCAGATTCCAGCGGTCAACCATATGGGCACCGGCCGCTTGCAGACGATCCGGCCGGAGACCAATTCCGGCTACTACAACGTCGTGCGCAAGTTCGGCGACGCGACCGGCGTGCCGGTGCTGATGAACACCTCGTACAACCTGCGCGGCGAGCCAATCGTGGCAAGCCCGGCAGACGCCATGCGCACGTTCAACAACAGCGGACTGGACATGCTGGTCTTTGACCGCTTTCTGGTATTGAAGGACAAGGAGGAAGCCGCATGAGCGCTTGGTTTCGCAGCCTGGCCGCCAACACCGGTGTGGCCGGCGAAGTCTTCGTGTATCTGTGGCGCCGCAAGAAGTGGTGGCTCATCCCGATGGTCGTGGTGCTGATGGTCTTCGGACTACTGCTGGTCTTTGCGTCGGCGTCCGGCGTTGGCCCGTTCATCTACACGCTGTTCTAGGCACAATCGCCCATCCCGCAGACATACTATGGCATCGGAACTCGTATTAGTCACCGGCGGCGCCGGTTTCATCGGCTCGCACCTGGTTGACGCGCTCATCGCGCGCGGCCACCGCGTGCGCGTGCTGGATAACCTCGAACCGCAGGTCCACGGCGAAGGCGGCGTCCGGCCGGACTACCTCAACCCGCAGGTCGAGTACCTGTGGGGCGACGTGCGCGACCGCGACACGCTTCGGCATGCGCTCGACGGAGTCGAGGTCGTCTTTCACGAAGCGGCGATGGTCGGCGTCGGGCAGTCGATGTACCAGATTGCGCGCTACGTGTCGGTCAACACCCTCGGCACGGCGACGCTGTTGGATCTGCTGGCGGCCGAGCGCGGCCGCGTGCGCAAATTGATCGTCGCGTCGTCCATGTCGATCTACGGCGAAGGCGGTTACACCTGCTCCACGCATGGTCCGATCACGCCCCCACTGCGCGCGGCCGAGCAGTTGGCTCGACGCGACTGGGAGATGCGGTGTCCGCACTGCGGCGCTCAGGCGAGTCCCACACCGACCGGCGAGGACAAAACGCTGAGCGCGAATAGCATCTACGCGATTGCCAAAAAGGACCAGGAAGAGATGTGCCTGTGCGTGGGCCGCGCCTACGGCATACCGGCCGTCGCGCTGCGGTACTTCAACACGTACGGCACACGCCAGGCCCTATCGAACCCGTACACCGGCGTGGCCGCCATCTTCTCGTCGCGACTGCTCAACGGCCGCGCGCCACAGATTTTCGAAGACGGTCTCCAGACGCGCGATTTTGTGCATGTGAGCGACATCGTCCAGGCCAACCTGCTGGCGATGGAGCACGACGCGGCGGATTACCAATCATTCAACGTGGGTACCGGTCGGTCGATCACCATTCGGGCCGTGGCCGAGACCGTGGCGGCCGCGCTCGGCGTCGAGATCGCGCCGGAGATCGTCGGCAAGTATCGCGAAGGAGATATCCGGCACTGTGTGGCCGACATTTCGCGCGCGCGCGAACTGCTCGGCTATGCGCCGCGCGTGACGCTGGAGCACGGCATGCGCGAACTGGCCGGCTGGGTGCGCGGTCAGACGGCGGTCGACGGGTCCGCGCTCGCCGCGCGCGAACTGGAACGGCGAGGGTTGGCGCGATGACACGCTCTCGTTGGCCGGCGCTCGTGCTGGCACTGTTCGCGATAGCGCTCGCCGCCGGAACGGTGGACGCGCAGGATCCCGCCGGTGTGCGCTGGAGCCAGCCGCTGGTCATCTCAGGCAACGTGCCGCATTCCGGCCGGCCGGCCATTGTGGCCGACGCTTTCGGGAGGGTGCATATCTTCTGGCAGGCCGCGTACACGCCGTTCCCTCAGAACCCAGAGGTGGGCGGCAGCATCATCTACTACTCGCAGTATGACGGCGCGCGCTGGACCGATCCGGTGGATCTGTTTGTATCGCCCGGCAGTTATTCGCTGGCTTCCAATGTTGTGGCCGTGGCGGATGATGCAGGCTACGTGGACGCTGCGTGGGTGGGCGGCGGCCTGCTGTTTTTCACCCGCGCGCCCATAGACCTGGCAACCAGCGCGCGCGCGTGGTCGCCGTTCATCCGCATCGACGATAACGTGCAGACACCGTACCTGGCGACCGGCAGGGATGGCACGCTGCACCTCTTTTACTGGAACACGGGCACAACCCCCGGTATCTATTACACACGCTCAGTCGATCGCGGCCTGCACTGGACATCGCCCGAGCCGATCTGGCAGCGGCCGGTGCGCGGGCAGGTTCCCGGCACAGCCGACGCTATCGTGGTCGTGCAGGACCCGGCCAGCGGCGTGCTGCACGCGGTCTGGGTTGACATCTTCGAGCCAACCCTGTATTACGCGCAGTCGACAGATCAAGGACTGTCATGGTCGCGCCCGGTGCAACTCGATGAGCGCGATCCTAATTCCAACCTGTTCGGACCGCTGTATCCCAGCATCGGCGTCGACGCGCGCGGCAGTATAGTCCTACTCTGGACGGCGAGCCACGACAAGGTTTCGTGCGCCCGTTACGGGCGTACTTCGACCAACGGCGGGCAGACCTGGGGCGCACGGCGGCGCGTGCTGGCACCGATTGAAGGCTGCTTCTTCCAAACGCCATTTGTTGCAGACGGCTCCGGCGTCCTCCAGATGGCGACCGTGGGCCGCGACAAGGGCATCGTCGCACTATACCGCAGCACCTGGGGCAACACCGATTGGATGGCGCCCCAGACATTCCTCGGCGTGTCCATCAAAGATGGCGACGACTGGCAGCAACGCGGCCCCGATGATCTGAAGTTGGCGATCGGCCTCGGCAACAAGATGCATGCGGCATGGTACACGAATGACGGTCGGGTCTGGTACGCAACCGGCGAGAGTACAGCGCGCTCGATCGCGGCTCGGACCGTGCCGACACCCTTGCCAACGGCGACGCGGCCTTCCGCACTCGCCACAAGCGTCGCACCGGCACCCACACGCGGCCCGCAATTTCCGGCCGACGCCGTGCCGGCCGAATCGCGGCCGGGCGAATTGCCGCTCTATTTCGGCGTCGTGCCCGTGCTCGCGCTGCTCCTGCTCGTTGTGGTGAGCCGCGTCATGGCGCGCGGTCGCTGACCGTCGATTCTCGATCACTCGAAGCCAGAACGTAGGGACTCGACTCAGACCCGCTGCCTGGCGCCAGGCTGTCATGACCGATCGAATATCTGTGTGCGCAGAGTCGCCCGCTTCACAAATCGCACAATGTCACAGACCGATCAAGAGTTGCTTCGTGCGCTTGTATCTATGCGTTGAACGCCTGAGTCTTTCTCAACAGAACCGCTCCGTGTATTCCACCTTATCGAGGACATAATGACTGAAGTCTATACCGGCAAGATCATCCGCATCGACCTGACCGCACGCACCGCGCAGGTCCAGTCGATCCCGGAAGAAATCTATGAGACCTACCTGCTCGGCTCCGGCCTGGCGGCCAAGTTGTTCTACGACGAGATGGACCCCTCGCTCGATGCCTTCGATCCGCGCGCGCCGCTCTACTTCTTCAACGGCCTGCTGACCGGCACCGGCGCCACGACCGCCAATCGCATCTCCGTCTGCGGTCGCTCGCCGCTGACCGGCATTTGGGGCGAGGCGAACGCGGGCGGCTACTGGGGCCCCGAACTGCGCTTCGCCGGCTACGACGGACTCGTCATCAGCGGGCGCAGCGAGACGCCGGTCTACCTCTGGATCACCGAAAAGGGCGTCGAGTTCCGCGACGCGTCGCACCTCTGGGGCCAGGCCGACAGCTACCAGACGCTGGACGCGCTCCAGAAGGAGTGCGACCCCAAGTGCCGCGTTACCTGCATCGGCCCCGGCGGCGAGAACCGTGTGCTGATCGCCGGCGTCGCCTTCGACGGCCGCGAGACGCGCATGGCCGGGCGGTGCGGCCTCGGCGCGGTCATGGGCAGCAAGCACCTCAAGGCGATCGCCGTGCGCGGCAAGCAGAAGATCGCCTACCACGACAAGGGCGCGTTCCTCAAGTACGTGCAGTCGGTCAACGATCCGCTCAGGGATAACGGCTACATCATTTCGCTCAACAAGTTCGGCACCGCCGGCGGCGTCGCGTTCACCGAGCGCACCGGCGACATCCCGATCCGCAACTGGGCGGGCGGAAACTGGGCCGAGGGCGCGCAGAAGATCCAGGGCCAGACGATCCGCGAAAAGTACTACTCCGAAACGACGCGCTGCTTCGCGTGCCCGATCGCCTGCACACAGCACGTCGAGTTCAAGGAAGGCGAGCACGCCGGCCTGCACGCTCATGGCCCGGAGTACGAGACGCTCGGACTGATGGGCGCGAACTGCCTCATCGATGATCTCGAAGCGATCGCCGTGGCCAACGATCTCTGCAACCGCTACGGCCTCGACACGATTTCGGTCGGCTCAACCATCGCCTTCGCCATGGAAGCGTACGAGAAGGGCATCCTCGCGCCCGACCAGTGCGACGGCATCGACCTGACCTGGGGTAACGGCAAGGCGCTGGTGCAGGCGGTCGAGGCGATCGCGTTCCGCCGCGGCGCGCTGGGCAACCTACTCGCCGACGGCACGCGCAAGGCGGCCGCGAAGTTGGGCCGGGGCGCAAGCGAGTTCGCGGTGCACGTCAAGGGTCTCGAAGTGCCGGCGCACGACCCGCGCGCCTTCGTCTCGATGGCCTCCAACTACGCGACCAGCGCACGCGGCGCGTGCCATCTTGAATCGCTCGGCTACTGGCCGGAGCTCGGCATCCCATTTAAGGAACTCGGCTACGCCGGCGGCATCGACCCGCACACCGACGAAAACAAAGCGGCGATCACGTTCACGATGCAGAACTTCCAGTCGTTGATGAACCCGCTCGGTCTCTGCAAATTCACGAACAAGGGCTCCGTCGGCCCGGAGATCCTCTCGCGCTATGTGAACCTCGCGCTCGGCTGGCAATGGGACGTCGAAACCTGGCAGCACATCGGCGAGCGGCTGTTCAATCTGAAGCGGCTGATCAACGTGCGCTATGGCGTCACGGCGGCTGATGACGACTTGCCGCCGCGTCTGAAGCAGGCCCGCCCCAGCGGCGGCGCGGCCGGCGTGGTGCCCGACGTCAAGCGCCAGGTGCAGGAGCTCTACGCCCTGCGTGGCTGGAACGCGGAAGGCGTGCCCGGTGAGGCACGACTGCGACGGTTGGACTTGGCGTAAGCGCCGACGCAACCCACAGGTCGTGGTAATTTGTCGCCGCCGGCTCAACATAGGGGCACCGACGCCATTTGTGCACGATACACGGCCACGATTTTGTAACGCGGCTTTTCCCGTGATATAATGTCTTCCTGTCAACACGCACTTGGAAAGGTGTCCAGTCATGCAAGATCTAATTCGTTCGCTTTCGAAGATGCCGGAGAAGGCGGCCAAGCGGCCGGTACTCGAGCCCGGTGATACCGTGCGCGTGATGTACCGCATCGTTGAGGGCGACAAGGAACGCCTGCAGCCGTTCCAGGGCGTCGTCATGCGCTTGCGTGGCAACGGCGCGACCACCCGCTTCACGGTGCGCCGCCTCGCGGCTCACGGCGTCGGCGTCGAGCGCACATTCGTAGCGAACTCGCCCCGGCTGGAAGACGTCAAGGTCATCCGCCACGGCCAGGTGCGCCGCGCGCAGTTGTTCTTCCTGCGCGACCGCGTCGGCAAGAAGGCCCGCCTGCGCGAGCGCCGCTACGACGATTCCGAGCAGAATCCGCCGGCCAGCTAGCATAAGCGCCGCTTGCGGCGGTCGTTGAATCATAAGGGAAATCGGGTATACTCAAGTGTGCCCCGTTTCCCTTATTTGCTTTGATGGGGCACATGGATGCGCATGCCAGGCTTTCGGGCGGAACTTAGGTATCACGGTCGCGGCCTCGCGCCCGTCGCCGGGTTGGACGAGGCCGGGCGCGGCGCATGGGCCGGTCCACTGGTGGCCGGCGCGGTCATCCTGCCGCCGCCGACTCCCGCGCTGCGTCGCGCGCTTCGTCAGGTTAACGACTCGAAGCAGTTGAGCGCGGCCGCCCGCGAGTTCTGCGCCGCGTTGATTCGCACGGTCGCCGTCGCGGCCGCCGTCGGCATGGTCTCGCCCGCCGAGATTGACGAGATGGGCATGACCCGCGCCACGCGCGAGGCGATGTCGCGCGCGCTGGCTGGTTTGACCGTCGCGCCGGCCGCCTTGCTGATCGACGCCTTTCCGCTGCCGTCCAGCGCGCTGCCACAGCAGGCGATCATTCGCGGCGACTCCTATGCGTTCAGCATCGCCGCCGCCTCGATTATAGCGAAAGTCACACGAGATGCGTTGATGCGCGAGCTCGATACCACCTGGCCGGGCTACGGCTTTGCCCATCACAAAGGCTACGGTACCGTCAACCACCACGCTGCGCTGCGCGCCATCGGCGTCTCGGTCGTGCATCGCCGCTCGTTTGCGCCGATCCGCGCCCTGCTGGCCGCCGCCGGAGCGCCGCAGTGACCGCGCACACGGCGCCGCCGCGTCGCCCTTCGGCCCGTCGCCAACTCGGCACCGCCGGCGAGCAGATGGCCGCGCGGGCGCTGCAGGAGCGCGGTCTGTCGATTGTCGAGATGAACTACCGCTGCGCCGAGGGGGAGATCGACCTGGTGGCGCGCGACGGCGACGCGTGGGTGTTCGTCGAAGTGAAAACCCGGCGCGGCGACCGCTTCGGCACGCCGGAGGAAGCCGTGACGCCGCGCAAGCAGGCCAAATTGATCACTGTGGCCGACAACTATCTGCAGACGCACAATCTGGGCGACGCCGACTGGCGCATCGACGTGGTGGCGATCGCGATGGACGCGCATGGTCGCCTGCAGCGTATCGATATCATCGATCACGCGGTCACGCACTAACCGGTGAAGACGCGCCTGGTCGTCATCGTCGGCCCGACCGCGGTCGGTAAGACCGCGCTCGCCCTCGACCTGGCAGAGCGGTTCGGCGGCGAGATCATCGGCGCCGACTCGCGCCAAGTCTATCGCGGCATGGATATCGGCACCGCCAAGCCGTCGGCAGACGAACGGGCGCGGATCCCGCATCACCTGATCGATATCGTCGCACCGGACGAGGTGCTCTCGCTCGGTCAATACCGCGACCTGGCGACTCGCTGCATCGCGGAGATCAGCGCGCGCGGCAGACTGCCGTTCATGGTCGGCGGCACCGGCCAGTATGTGAAGGCGATCGTCGAGGGTTGGACCGTGCCCGAAGTCGCGCCTGACATGGCGCTGCGGGCGCAGTGGGAGCAGGAAGCGCGCGAGCACGGCCCGCAAATGTTGTACGCGCGCTTGCAGGCCGCCGATCCGGTCGCGGCGTCGCGGGTCGACGCGCGCAACGTGCGCCGCGTCATCCGCTACCTGGAAGTCTGCACGGCCACCGGTCGCCCCGTTTCCGAGCTGCAGCGGAAGGAGCCGCCGCCGTACGACATGCTGCAGATCGGGCTGACGCTGCCGCGTCCAGCGCTCTACCGCCGCATCGATGAGCGCGTCGATGCGATGATCGCTGGCGGGCTTGTAGATGAGGTGCGCGCCCTGCTGGCGCGCGGCTACTCGACCGATCTGCCGTCGATGTCGAGCTTCGGCTACAAGCAGATCGCGGCGTATCTCGCCGGGCAGTTGACGCTGGCGCAGGCCATAGAGAGTACCAAGAAAGAAACACGCCGGTTCGTTCAGCGGCAGTACGCCTGGTTCCGGCTCGACGATCCAAACATCGTGTGGCTGGACGCAGACGCGCGCGCAACGATGCGCGCCGGCGAGATTGTCGCTACATCCCTGGGCCAGGTGTAGTCGCAGGCAATTACCTTATCATTGGGAGTGTCAATGGCTCGGTTTCAGTCCTGGGTGCCGCGGTTATTCGTGATCAGCCTGTTCTTCCTGATCATCCATGTGCTTGACGATGCGCTCAATCTCGGCGAGCCGCGCGACTGGGGCGTCAGCGTGCCGGAATTCCTGCTGATCGTTGCCTCGCTCTACCTCATTCTGCCGCCGTTCGGTGCGCTGCTCGCCCGGCGCGGGCACCCGCTCGGATTTCTTCTCGTGATGGCATACGGGCTTCAGGCGTTCTACGGCGCCGGGCTCAACCACCTGCGACACCTGCAGGGCGAGTTCGGCGGCGTCGGGTTGATCGGACGCCTGCTGACCTCGTTCGGCATCGACTGCCTCGCCATGCAGGGCAAAGGCTTCGTGACCGGCGTGCTGGCCATGCTCGGATGCGGCGTCACCACGCCGCACACCCATGCCTGGTGGTCGACAGCCGTCGCCGCCATCGATACCGTGCTGAACATTCCGCTGGTGCTGCTCTGCGCAGCCGCGCTCGTCGTCTGGGTCCGCAGTCGCGGCTCGCGCGCCGCGCTGGCCGGGGCACCGGCCTCATCGTAAAGAACCGGGCCAAACTTCCATGAGCATTCTGGCCGATGCCGGCACGCGAATCCTGATCCAGGGCATCACCGGCCGCGAAGCGGTCACGCTGGCGCAGGAATCGCTCAAATATGGCGCGCGCATCGTCGCCGGCGTCACGCCCGGGCGCGGCGGCGCCACGGTGGCCGGTGTGCCTGTCTTCGACACGATCGAGCAGGCCTGCGCGCAGCAGCCGGTCGACGCCTCGGTCATCTCGGTACCCGCTCCGGCTGCCATGGATGCCGCGCTGGAAGCAATCGCGCACGGCATCCGGCTCATCGTCATCGTCACCGAGCGGCTGCCCCGGCGTGACGTAGCGGTCATACTGGAAACCGCCGCGCGCGCCGGTGCGCGCATCGTCGGCCCCAATAGCCTCGGCCTGATCGTGCCGGACGTGACACGCGTCGGCATGTGCGGCGGCTCGGCCGCCGCCGCGCGTCGCGCCTATCGGCCCGGGCGTGTCGCCGTGCTCTCGCGCAGCGGCGGCATGACCACCGAGATCGCCAGCCTGCTGACGTTGAGCGGACACGGCCAAAGCACCGCGATATCGCTCGGCGGCGATCCGCTGATCGGCTCCACGGCGCTCGATTTGCTGCCGCTTTTCGAGGCCGACCCGCAAACCAACGCACTGGTCCTCTTCGCCGAGCCGGGCGGCACGATGGAGGAACAGTTGGCGCAGCACCTCAGCCGCCACCCGTCGCGCCTGCGCATCGTCGCGTTCGTGGCCGGGCGCTTCGCGGAGCGTATGCAGGGCGTGCGCTTCGGGCATGCCGGCAGCATCGTCGAGGGCACGCGCGGCAGCCCGCAGAAGAAGATCGACCTGCTCCGCGATGCCGGCGTCCGCGTCGCCCGCACCCTGTCGGAGATACCATCCCTGCTCGCCTGATGCCGCCGCGTATGAGCCTCTTTATCCGTATTGAACTGTCGGAAGCCGCCCGCTCGCTCGGGCGCGTGGCCGCCGTCTGCCCGGTCAACATCTTCGCCGACCAGGCCGGCGCTCTCGTCGTAGTGCCGGAACGTGAGGACGAGTGCACGCTATGCGAGCTCTGCCTCGACGCCGCGCCGCCGGGCGCCATTCGCATCCACAAGCTCTACTCCGGCGCGACGTTGGAGCGCCCGGCGCCTGCCGCATGACCTTCACTCGCACGCGCATGCCCCGAATGGCCGCATGGCTTCGCGCCGAATGGCGCGACCACCGCCTGTTGTACCTGGCGTGGCTGATCTGGTTCGTCGCGTTCGCCCTGCTGGTGCGCTCCACGCTGGGCGGCCCGGACGGTACCCGCTACCTTGCTTACCTGCGCTCGCTCGTCTTCGACCGCGACCTGATTCTCACGAACGAGTTGGAACGCTTCGGTCAGCGCGTCATCATCACCGCGACCGGCTACAGCGCACAGATCGCCAACGTCGGTATCATCCCATTCTGGCTGCCGTTCTACCTCATGGGCGTCGTCTCGGCCTGGCTCGCTGGCGATGTCGGGTCGGGGCTGGCGTCCAACTACCAGCTCTGGCTTGATTTCGGGGATTGGCTGTACGGCCTGCTCGCCATACTGGTCATGGTTCGCTGGTTGCGCACCCGCTCGTCGGCTGGAATCGCTACGTTCGCCGTACTATTGGCCGTGCTGGGCTCCTCGTACATCTACTACATGACGGCGCTGGCGCCCAGCTACCACATGACGACCGCCCTGCTGTGCGCCATCTTCATCGCCATCTGGGACCGCACGCGCGGTAACCGCTCACTCGCGCAGTGGCTCGCGCTCGGCCTGCTGGCCGGGACAGCCATGAGCATCGCCCAGTACCACGCACTGCTGCTCGTCTTCCCGGCGCTCGAAACGCTTGCAGGCGCCATCGCGATCGGTCACGAGTGGCGAGTGTCCGAATTACGCCATGTCGGGTCATTGCTGCGTCAGGTCACGCCACGCCGAATCGCCGCCGGACTCGCCCTAGTGATAGGCCTCATGCTGCCGCTTGCGCCGCAATTCGTCGCCTGGGGCATCATCTTCGGCAACCCGTTCGCCAACCCGTACACGATCGACGCCAACTGGAACGCGGCGCATTTCTCGGACGTCCTGTTCTCCTCGTACCACGGCCTGTTCTTCACCGCGCCGCTGCTGTTGCTGGCCTGTCTCGGCTGGTTCGTCGGACTCCGCCGCGACTGGCCGCTCTACGGCGGCGCGCTCCTCTTTCTGGCCGGCATCACCTACAGCAGCGCCACGCGTATCGGGTTCTGGGGCGGCGTTTCATTCGGCATGCGCTACGCCATTGGCTTGACGCCCTTGTTTGCGCTCGGTCTATGCGTCTGGCTGGCGACCGTCCGCACGCGGCCACTGCACCTCGCCATCGCCGCGATCGGAGTGACGTGCGTGCTCTGGACATACGGCTACTTCCTGCAAGCCTTTTTCGGACCGGCGTCGTTCTCGGAATACCATGCCGCCGCGCAGTGGTTAGCCAACCAGTGGCAGATCATCCGTGACCCGTGGCCGTTCCTGACACGTCAGTTTCTGCTTCCGCGCTCGCCGACCCTGATGGCCAACCTGGCTGGCCTCGCGCTGATATCACTCGTCATCTGGCGCGCCGGTGCGGCGCTCATCGCCGCGCCGCGCCGCGCGGCCTCCGGCGTGCTTGTACTGGCGGTGGTGCCGCTCGTCTTCGCTGCCGGCCTGCTTGCGACCGTGCCTAATAACGAGGCGCGCATGGCTGTCCTGCGCGCCAACGGGTACTACGCCAAGAACTCCAATCGCGGTGAGTTTGACTGGGAACAGTTCAGCAACGAGTACGTCGAGCGCGCGCGTTATTACGACGCCATCGGCCAGCACACGTTGGCTATGCGTGACATCGCCCGCGCCTTCGAGATCTGGCCCAACAAATCACGCGTCCTGTCGAGCGGCGATGTGACGGGCCGGTTCCGTCCGGTCGGCATCACGTTCGGTGACGAAGTGGAATTGGTCGCCTATCAGACACAGCCCGACGTCATTACGGCGGGACAACCGCTTACAGTTACCTTGCTCTGGCGCGCAGGTAAGCGACTGCCGTCCGATTACGACTCCGGCGTGCTGCTGATCGACGCGAATGGGCAGGTCAGCCAGCGCTCTCCAAGCGGACAAGGCGACGACGCATTTCCGGCCAGTTGGTGGCTGCCGGGCACGCTCATAGCCGACCGGCAGGTCATCGATGTGTCAGCGGTCGCGCCGG
This sequence comes from Chloroflexota bacterium, assembly GCA_016235055.1. NCBI lineage: Bacteria > Bacillati > Chloroflexota > Chloroflexota bacterium. The sequence goes on from JACRMK010000056.1 coordinate 65,478, forward strand.
CCACATTGCTAAAGCTGCGCGCTGAACTTTTCGATCCGTTCGCCAACAAGCGGCTCGCGGCACCCGCCAACGGAGTCTTTGCGGAAATCAAGCGCCCGCCGCTGCCCGGTGGACCAGCCAGCGTGGTCGGCACCCTGGGTGGCGCCGTGTCACTGATCGGCTCCCAATTCGCCCGCACGGCATCCGGCGCGACGCTGGCCGTGACCTGGCGCGCCGACGCGCCACTGGAGCGCGACTACACGGTCTTTGTACATCTGCTGGACGCCCAGAACGCCATTATCGCACAGCACGACGCCCAGCCGCTCAAAGGCCGCTATCCGACGCATGCGTGGGCGCCCGGTGACGTTATTAACGAGACGTACGACTTTGCACTGACGCCTACCCAGCAGGAGCGCGTGCAGAGCGCCGTGGTCGGCCTGTACACGCTATCCGACGGGCGTCGCCTGCCGGCGTCCGGCGGCGGCGATTTACTACGCATTCCGCTGCGCTAATTCGCATGGGAGCCCCCTGTGAAACGCTACGAACTAATCACTTTCGGCGAAAATATGATCCGCCTTTCGACGCGCGACTACGAGCGGCTGGAACAGGCGCAGACGCTCGACGTCCGCCACGGCGGCACCGAAGCCAATGTCGCCGTGGGACTGGCGCGGCTGGGGCATCGCACCGCCTGGTTGTCGCGCCTGGGCGACAATGCGCTCGGACACCGGATCGAGCGCGACATTGCATCATGGGGCACGGACACCAGCCGAGTGATCTGGGCGCCCGACGAGCGCGTTGGCGTATTCTTTCTCGAAGTAGGGGCAGGCGCGCGGGGGTCGTCGGTGCTTTATGATCGTCGCGACTCCAGCATGAGCCGCATGGGCGTCGAGACGTTCCCGTGGGAATGGCTTGCGGAGGCCGGGTGGCTGCATCTCACCGGCATCACGACGGCGATTAGCAGCAGCTGCGAGGAACTGGTGCGCGAGACGCAGCGACGCGCGCACGAAGCCGGATTGACCGTGTCGTACGACGTGAACTACCGGGCCAAGCTCTGGACGCCGGAACGAGCGCGCGAGGTCGTCAGCCCGCTCTGCCGCGACGCCGACATCATGTTCATGAAGCATTCCGATGTGGAGCGCGTCTTCGGCATTCGCGAGGCTACCGCCGAGGATGACCTGCGCGCGCTGGCATCCCGCTTTGCGCGCAAAGTCGTGGTGATGACAGCGGGCGCGGACGGCGCGCTGGCGTTCGACCAGCAGAGCGGGCAGATCGCACGTGCCCCGGCCCACCCGCTGACGCACGTGGTCGATCGCGTCGGCGCCGGCGATGCGTTCGCGGCCGGATTCATCGCGGGTTATCTGGAGACCGGCATCGAATGCGGTCTGCGCATGGGCAACGCGATGGCGGCGCTCAAAATGACCATTCAGGGCGACTACGCGCTCGTGTCGCGCGCCGAGGTTGACGGCCTGCTGGCCGGCAGGTCCGGCGGCATCAGCCGCTGAACCGCAGCAATTCTCATTTTGGAGTCGGCTGCCAATATGCCCCCTCATCCCCTGCCCCTTCTCCCCCCGCGCGCGCGGGAGAAGGGGAAAAGCTAACGGGGAGGTGCGCGGCGGCTGCGCCGCCGCGCACCTCCCCTAAGAATCTCGCCCCCTCCAACGAAGTTGGGAGGGGGTCGGGGGAAGGGCAGCGCCACGTTTTCAGCGGGCCAGCTTGCGTGACAAGCGCCTGAGAGCCAGCGCATCGCAAGCGGCATTGGAAAGTACCCGTACAAAGCCAAATTGAGAATTGCTGGCTGAACCGTCGTCGCATTGACAAGAAAAGGCCACCATGGTGTGCATGGTGGCCTTTCGTGGCTGCGGAGTTGCGCTACTTCTTCTTCGCCTTCTTGCCGCCGTTCGGGCCGAGGATGGCATCCTTGGCCGCCTTCGCCACGCGGAACTTCACGACCTTCTTCGCGGCGATCTGGATCGTCTCGCCGGTCGCGGGGTTGCGGCCCACGCGGGCGGCGCGATCCTGCATCACCAGCTTGCCCAGGCCGGGCAGCGTGAAGGTGTTCTTGGCTTCCTTGTAGGCAAGCGCGGCGAGCGCCTCGAGGAACTGCGCGCTCTGCTTCTTGCTGATGCCGGTGACTTCCGCAAGCTTGGACGTGATCTGACTCTTCGTCATTGCCATAGATCATTCTCCTTGTGAAAATGTTGGATTTCTGGCCTAATTCTAGTGGTTTTTCAAAATGGAGTCAAGAGCGCCTGCATATTCGCCCTAAGTTGACAATTCCACATCCCAATACTACTACATATAGACTCTGTGTCATGCGCAGGCCCCAGATGTAGATGCTTGGATCCCCGCGTGAGGCATCGATGAAAAGCATTCCGGCCGAATACATGCTTAGCGCAAATGCGGCCACGCTACCCGCGCGCCGCTCGGCGCCCCGTGCAATGATCGATGCAAGCGCACACAGCGCGGCCCAACCGGCGGCCCACAATTGCGTGGGCCAACGCGCCAAGACCACACCATAGTTGTCGCGCAATTCAAGCGCAATGTTGCTGTCGCTCGGCGCGCCATACTGGCTGCCATGCAGAAACGCGCCAACCCATGCCATTGTGGCCAGTGTGAGCGTGGGCAGCACGGCGAGATCGAGAAGCTCGGCGACACATTCGCCGCGCCGCCGTCCCCACAGCCACAATCCGAGCACCGCCCCACCGCTAACGCCGACGAGGCCCAACCCGCCGTCAGCAAACCAGACCATCTGCGCGGGACGCTCGACAAAGTAATCCAGGTTGGTTGCAATGTGAACGATACGGCCGCAGCAGAGCGCAGGGAACGTCATCCATGCCGCCAGTTCAACAGCGTCTTGCGGCGAGCGCCCGGCGCGCCGCCATGCCGGCATTCCGGCAAGTATGCCGGCCGCCATGCCACCCACGACCAGTGTCGTGAACGAAAAAAACGGAATGCCCGCGAGTTTGAACAGGAACAGCGGCTGCATCCGGCCTCACGGACCTTTCAACTCATCGACAATCGATGCGAACACCAATCCCAGCGCGTGCGACTCCTCTTCGCTGGTGGATTCCGCGTAAATGTTGCACGTCGGGCTGTCAGGGTCCGGATGCACCAGCGCCCATGCTTCGCCCATGTCGATCCGGATGCCGTCGATCTGCTCGATCCGGTACGACTGGTACTCCTCGAGCAACCGCCGCATTAATCGCCCGCGCGCCTCCCACGGGCAGTGCACCGACTTGTGCACGACATGGTGCGGCGGCAGCGCCGCCAGCGTATCCGCGAGGGTCGTATCGTGCACCGCCAGCAGTTCCATGAACTTTGCGGCGGCAAACATGCCGTCGATGGCGTGATGGAATGCCGGGAACACGAAGTGCCCCAGCCCGTCGGCCGCCAGCATCACATCGGGTTGGGTGGACGCGAGCATCAGCGACGTCGGATCCATCCGGCTGCGAATCACCTGCATGTCGTGCTGCGCCGCGACGCGCTCCGCCGCCATCGACGCATTGGCCGGCACCACCAACCGCTGACCGCGCGCCGCGCCGCGCAGGCTCAGATCGATCAGCGTCAACGCAAAGTCGCTGTCGCTAATCCGTTCGCCCCGGCCATCAATCATGAAAATACGCTCGCCGCTCACGTCGAAGCGCACGCCGAAATCCGCGCCGGTCGCGCCGGTGATGCGCGCCAGCCGCGTCAGGTCGCGGTCAAGCTCCGGGCGTGTGATCGACATGCGTTCCGGATCCAGGTAGCTGTTCAGCGTCACCACGTCGCAGCCCAGATGCTCGAACAGCGGCGGCAGCACCAGGCTCACCGGCGCATGCGCGTAATCCACGACGAGACTGAAGCGACGCGTGCGAATCGCCTGCGTGTCGATTGAGTCCATGAAGCGCCGGCCATACTGCGTGATCACATCCGGCGCGCTGTTGATGTACCCGATATCATCCTGGTGCACGCGGCGGAAATCCTCGCGGAAGAATGCGCGCTCGATCGCCCGCTCGGTGGCATGGTTGATCGTCAGCCCGTCTTTGTCAAAGAACTTGATGTCCACCACGCGGCGCTGGTAAGGCGACACGCGCACGTGCACGCCGCCGGCCGCGCCGGACGCGCGTGTGAAGAAGCGCGCCACCGGCACCGGCACGTTCTCGATATCGACCGCATTGACGCCGACCGACGGCAGCCCCGCGATGATCGCGCGCTTGAGCATCCGCGACGTCCGGTTCAGGTCGCGATTGACCGTCACCACGGCGCCCGTGGGATGCATGGCGCCGAACGCCGCCCCCAGCCGCGCCGCAAACTCGGGCGTCAGGTCGACGTTGACGACGCCGGTCACGCCGTAGCGCCCGAAAATGACGCGTCGCGCCTGCGAGCCCCAGATGATGGACGATTTGACGATCGCGCCTGGCTCCACCTCTTTGCCCGGCCACAACCGCACGTTGGCGTGGATGATGGCGTGCTCGCCCAGTACGCAGCCATCGCCCAGCACGGAGCCTTCGAACAGTACGGCATTGGCCTTCAACCGGCACTGGCGACAGACCACCGCGCCGCGCACCTCCGCGCCTTCGCCGACATAGGTATTGCGCCAGATGATCGAGCGATCGACCCGCGCGTGCGAGTCGATGACGGTATCTTCGCCAATCACGGCGGGGCCATGAATGATCGCGCCATCTTTGACATTGGCGCCGCGCCCCAGAAACACCGGCCCGTACAACTGCGCGTCGTGCGCTATCTCAACGTCATCCGCCGCCCAGATGCCGTCGCCCAGGTGCCGCCCCGGTATCGGCAACTTGATGCGACCGGCGAGATAGTCGGCATTGGCCTGAGCGTAGGTGATATGATCGCCGATGTCACACCAGTAGCCATCGGACACAAAGCCATACATGGGCCGGTCTTGCTCCAACATGATCGGGAACAGGTCCTGACTGAAGTCGAACGCCTTCTCCGGCGGTACCAGCGTCAACACGTCGGGGTCGATGACGTAGATCCCCATATTGACCGTGTCGCTCATCACCTCGCCCCAGGTCGGCTTCTCGACAAACTGGCGAATGCGCCCATCGGGGTCGGTGATGACCACGCCGTAGTCGACCGGGTGCTGGACGCGGCTGAGGGCGACCGTCAGCGCGGATCCCTTTTCCTTGTGGAATGCCACCAGCCGGCTGAGATCGATGTCGGTGAGCGCGTCGCCGCTGATGACGAGGAATGGCTCCTCCAGCAGTTCCAGCGCCTGCCGGACCGAGCCGGCGGTGCCCAGCGGCGATTCTTCGATGAAGTAGTGAATGCGAAGGCCGAAGGCCTCGCCATCCCCGAAGTAGTTCTGGATGACGGAGGCCATGTACTGCAGGGTGATGACAACCTCCTCGACGCCGTGGCGCTTCAACAGGTCGAGGATGTGCTCCAGCACCGGTTTCTCGAGGATCGGCACCATCGGCTTGGGCCGCCCGATGGTCAACGGGCGCAAGCGCGACCCGGCTCCCCCAGCCATCACGACTGCTTTCATGCCGCTCACCTGTGTGCCCGTGACCTCGCGCGCGCCGGAGGTGGCACACGCGTCGATTGACCTGCGCTAATTATAGCCGATACGGGGACCGGACGCCACGGCTACCAGGCGATCGGCTGCCGGTCGCGGAAGAACCTGCCCGACGGCCCATCATCCGGCAGGAGCGCCAGCCAGACGATCGTGTCGGCGCCGGTCGCCACGTCGCGCGGCGCATCCGCCCCGCCCATATCCGTGCGTACCCAGCCGGGGCAGGCGGCATTCACTTTGATGTTGGTGCCTTCCAGTTCGTTCGCCATCATGCGCGTCAGACTGTTCAGCGCAGTCTTCGAAAGCCGGTAGCCCGCGCTGCCGCCGCCCATCTCGTCGAACGCCCCCATGCCCGACGACACATTGACTACTCGGCCGTACTGCTGCCGCCGCATCAGCGGCATGAACGCCCGGATCGTCTCGTACGCACCGAACAGGTTGACCTCCAGCGTCTGGCGCACCGTGTCGAGCGGCACGTCAAAGGCGCTCTGGTCCTCGTCGATATAGATCCCCGCGTTGTTGACCAACACATCCAGCCGCCCGTATTGCTGCTCGACGATTTGCCGCGCGGCGGACACGCTCGCTGCATCGGCGACATCCAGCGGGCAGAACTCCACGTCGCACCCGCTTGCGCGCAGCGCATCCGCGGCCCGCCGACCGTCGGCTGCGCGCCGCGCCCCCAGCACGACCTGCAGGCTGTTCGCCGCCAATTGCCGGCAAACTTCGTACCCGATACCCCGGTTGCCGCCCGTCACCAGCGCCACGCGCTTGCTCATGCCGCCTCCTGTTTGCCTGTCCCGGCGCGGCTCGCACCGTCGACAGATAATGAAAAAGCGACCAGATGAGCATCCGGTCGCCTACAGATCAGAGCGGGTGAAGGGAGTCGAACCCTCGCCGCTTGCTTGGGAAGCAAGAGCACTGCCGTTGTGCTACACCCGCAGACTGATTGGTATTATAATGCGCTGGTTGGCGAACGTCAACTGGATCCCGCATCGGGCTCGGCATCGCCGCGGGCACGGCCGATCGCCTGCTTTTCTTCGTTCGACAGCGTATAGGTGGATAGCCACGCGACGAGCGGCTTGGCAAACACGCGGCTTTCATTGCGGCGGTACAGGCCGTTGATGACGACGCCGTTGCCGTTCGCGTCCGCAATGCAGAGCGCGAAGCTCTGGTCGCCGCCGGTGTCCTCGAACGGATTGAACCGCACAATGCCGACCCGCTGGAGCGCGGAGGGCAGTTGCGCTTGCACTGCGGCCAGCGCAGCCTGTTCGTCGGAACTGAATTGCACAGACGCGGCCGGTCGGGTCGCCATGCGCAGCGCCGACTGCAGCCGATCGATCCGGCGGTGCAGAAGCAGTATCCAGAGTTCGAGAATGAGAACCAGAAACGCCAGCACAATCCACGCTTCGGCAGCGCGGGCCTGAAAAAACGCATTAAGAGCTTCCACGCAATGACACCTCCAACGAATTTTGATTGTAGTGGAGAGCGGTCTGATCGACAACTTGCGAACAACGCGTTGCACGCCAGATCCAATTCGGGCCGGACAGCATGCACACCAAACTCCTGATCGCCACGCACAATCAGGGCAAGGTACGCGAGTTTGCGCACATCTTTGCCGATCTGCCGCTCACGCTCCTGTCGCTTGACGACGCGGGAGTGACGTGGGAAGTGGAGGAGACGGGCGCGACGTTCGAGGCCAACGCGCGGCTGAAAGCTGAGGCGTATTGCAGGGCAACCGGCCTGCCGACGCTGGCGGAAGATTCAGGACTGGAGGTCGATGCACTCGACGGCGCGCCAGGCGTGTATTCGGCCCGCTATGGTGGTCCCGGCCTGACGCCCGTGCAACGCTACGAGTTGCTGCTCGAGCGCATGCGCGCCATCCCGGCGGGTCAGCGCCAGGCGCGCTTTCGCAGCGTGATTGCGCTGGCCGCGCCCGGCCGGCCGCCGCAGGTCGCGGAGGGCGCGTGCCCCGGCGAGATCGCCGGCACGCCCCGCGGTGCCGGCGGCTTTGGCTACGACCCGGTCTTCTTCATGCCGGAATTCGGCCGCACGATGGCCGAGCTTTCCCTGGAGGAAAAGAATCGCGCCAGCCATCGTGCCCGCGCCGCCCGGGCCGCCCACGACAAGCTGCGCGCAATGCTCGACGCCGCTAACCCCGCTCAATGAGCGCGCGCATGCGCGCCGACTGGCAGTGGCAGAGCGCCACGGCCAGCGCGTCCGCTGCGTCGTCCGGATGCGGTGTATGATCGAGTTGCAGCACCATGCGCACCATCTGCTGCACCTGGTCTTTGGTCGCCCGCCCGTAACCGACCAGCGCCTGCTTCACCTCGAGCGGCGTATATTCGTGCACCGGCACGCCCGCCATCGCAGCCGCCAGCAGCAGGACGCCGCGCGCCTGGCCGACCGACAGCGCCGTGGTGACGTTGCGGTTGAAGAATAGTTTCTCGACCGCGACCACCGCTACCTGCTCGCTCTTCATCAGGTCGGCGGCGCCCAGGAAAATGAGCCTCAACCGCTCGGGCATCGGCATCTCCGGCGGCGTGATGATGGCGCCATAACGCAGCAGGCGCGGGTTGTCGCCCTCGCCCTCCACCACACCGTATCCGGTGGTCGCCGTGCCCGGGTCGAGGCCCAGCACACGCAGGCTCATGGCCGCCAGGCTTTACGCCGCTTCCAACTGCTGCAGCACCGCGTCCGAGATCACGAGGTTTGTATAGACGTGCTGAATGTCGTCCAGTTCTTCCAGCACCTCGACCAGCCGCAGTGTCGAGGCGGTCTCGTCTATGCTGAGTTCGATCGGGTTCTTGGCAATCATCTGAAGCTCGGCCGACTCGTAGGCGATCTTTTTCCGGTCGAGCGTCTGCTGGACTTTCTGCAGGTCATGGGGCGCAGTGTACACTTCGAGCGTCGTGCCGTCGATATTGACATCCTCGGCGCCGTAGTCGATCATTTCCAGCGCTAGTTCGTCGGCATCGCGGCCCTTCGCTTCGATCGCGATCACACCCTTGTAGTCGAACATCCATCCCACACTGCCGGACTCGCCCATACGGCCGCCGTGGCGATTCAGCGACGCGCGAATGTCGGCGACCGTGCGGTTGCGGTTGTCGGACAGCGTCAAAATCATCAGCGCCGAGCCGCCCGGGCCGATCGCTTCGTAGGCGGCCTCCTCCAGCGTAGCACCTTCGAGCTCGCCGGTGCCGCGCTTGATCGCGCGCTCGATATTTTCCTTCGGCATGTTGGCCGCGCGTGCCTTCGTCACGATCATGCGCAGGTTGATATTGCCATCGGGGTCGCCGCCGCCGCCGCGCGCCGCCAGCGTCAGTTCGCGCCCGATCTTGGTGAATAACTGGCCGCGCTTGGCATCGGCCGCGCCCTTCTTGCGTTTGATCGTTGCCCATTTGGAATGACCGGACATACCCGCTAACTCCGCACGTGAAATTGATGGATTGAGGATGCGCTTGCCGGCAACCGTGCCGCTCGCGCCGCATGTTGACTACAGCACATTATACACGGGGCGGTCATGAATTCCCAATCACAAACGCCAAGCGCCAGGGTCATTCAATTGTCATAGTGCATGATGATTATCCGACGAAACGGGCGCTGAGCGGCACAAGACGCCGTCGAAGCGCGCGCATATCCCTGCCCTTCGACGGCGTTGTGCGCCGCTCAGGGCACGATCTCACGCTTTGTCAAGCGACCTTTGAATCGCCCTGCGCCAAGCGCACTATCGCCGTATCGTATAGCTGTCGATCACGACGCCGTTGCGGTCTTTCAGCGTCGCCGTGTCGTTGGCGTCCCACACCGACGTCGTGCGGCCCCAGTACAAGTCTGCCGCCGTGTCGAGCCCGTTCTCGCTGTGCAGCCGCAGCGACGTGTTCGGCTCGACCACAATATCCGGAAATGCGTAGAGGTTGCCATGCAGGTCGGCCAGCGACCAGCCTTTGAGGTTCAAGCGCGCTCCGAGATTCTGGATGATCACCGTCTCGCCGCCCGGCGACGGCGGCGTCGTCGAGCGCAGGATCGCCGAGATGCGCAGGATCGGCGCGGGCGACGCGGCCGATGCGATGGTGGATACGGCGGGCGGGGTCAGATCAGGCGGGGGGATCGTCAATGCCTGCCCGACGGTAAGCAGGTTAGGATTGGTAATACCGTTGGCCTGCATGAGCGCCGACGTCGGTATACCATAGGTGGCCGCAATCGTCGACAGGGTGTCGCCCGGCTTGACGATATACTGGATCGCTTGCGTACGCCGCACAGCCGTCGGCGATAACGCCGCAACGGGCGCCGCAACCGTCGTGGCGTCAGGCCCGGCGACCGCCGCCACCCGTGACCCGGCAATGGAAAACGAAACGATGACAACTATCGTGCTGATGACAGCCGACACGATCGCGTTCACCACGATCACGAATACGAACTGATCGCGATTGATCACACGCCCTCCGCTATCGGCCGCCGGCTACGCGGCCTGCGCCGCCGACCGGTTGCTGCACTTGCCGCTCAGTACGCCGCCTTCTTCGATCAGGATCGAGCCAACGTCCACGTCCCCGACAACCTGGCCGCCCGCCAGGATGGCCAATTGACCGACCGTCCGTACGTTGCCTGTGACCTTGCCGGAAACCAGAATGTCGCGGCCGGTCAAATTGGCGCCGACCCGCGCCGCTTTGCCGACGATGATATTGCCGTCGGTCTCAATGCTGCCGTCGAAGATACCCTCCACGCGCACGCCGCCCTTGCACTTGAGGTCGCCATCAAAGCTGGCGTTGGCGCTCAGGATGGTTTCGAACTGTTCAGACGCGCGGTTGAAGCGGAACATGGCAACCTTTAGGGCGTTGGGCCGGCTATGGCGCCAGGTCGAGGAAGCGCATCGGATCGAGCGCCTGGCCGCGCAGCCGCACCTCATAGTGAACGTGCGGCCCGTTCGCGTAGCCGGACTGTCCGCTGAGCGCCACTACATCGCCGGCCTGCACCGTCTGGCCGACCTTGACTTTGAGGCTGCTGTTGTGGCCGTAGTATGTAACGTACCCCAAATCATGCGCGATCTCGACAAGATTGCCATAGCCTTCGGCCCACCCGGCATAGATAACGGTGCCTTCCTTGGTGGCCTTGACCGGCGTAAAATACCAGACGCCGATATCCAATCCCGTGTGGAATTCGCGCTTCGTATCATCGAACAGCGCTTTGCGCCAGCCGAACTCGGATGTGATGCGCCCGCGCACCGGCCACAACGTCGGCGCCGCCGCGAGCAGTTTGAGCTGCGCCTCAAGTTCAGACTGGCTGCCGCGCTTGGTCGGATCGATCTTGGATACGCGCAACAGCGACTGGCTGGCCAGGTACTGCAATTCTTTCGCGGCCCACGGTATCGACGGTTGCAGCGCGTCGAGCACTTGCGCGCTCTCGACGGCAAGCAGCATGGACCCGCTGGATGCGCTCAGCGGGTCGGCGCTACCGCCGCCACGCGCCTGGGGCAGCACGCCGGGGATGTATGACTGCGGCGTGGGAGCGGGAATCACAGGCGATGGTCCCTTCGGCAGACCCAGCAACTGCCGCACCTGGTCGCTCAGCTTGCGGATACCGTCCAGCTCGGATTGAATCTGGCGCACTTCGTCGCTCAACTGCTTGACGTCCCCCTGTTGCGACAGGATGATCGAGCGCATGCCCCGGCTGCGATCCGATTCCACCGATTGGGCTTGCACCACCTGATCATAGCGTTCCGAAAGCTGCCGGTATCGAACGAGCAGATAGCCAACCACAAGCAACAGGGCGATGACAATTGCAGCCAGCGAGGGAGCCAGCCAGCGTGGGAAACTCAACGTAAGCGTCGCCGACTCATTGTGCGGAACAATGATCAGTGTAATATTGCGGTTCTTCTTCATGCGTCTACGATGATAACGGCATCATTTCGGCCTGTCAAAGCCCGCTTTGACACCGGACGTTGACGCATTTACCGATTACCGCGCTTATGCAGCCACTCCAAGCGAATCACGGTCTGCGGCCGCCCCTCGCAGCCTGCGCATCGACTTCGCGCTCGCGCACTTCGCGTCGGTAGTTCATGGTATACAGCCCGAAGTACGCGCCCCTACGCGCGAGCAGTTCAACATGCGTGCCGCGCTCGACGATGCGACCTGCGCCGATGACGACGATCTGGTCGGCGCGCGTGATCGTGCTCAGGCGGTGCGCGATCACAAATGCGGTGCGGCCCTTCAAGAGGCGCTCCAGCGCCCGCTGGATGTTCTGCTCCGATTGGGTATCGATAGACGATGTCGCTTCGTCCAGAACCAGGATGCGCGGATCGGCCAGTAGGGCGCGCGCAAATGAGACAAGCTGGCGCTGCCCCATCGACAGCGAAACGCCGCCCTCGCCAACCTGGGTGCGGTAGCCGCCGGGCAGCGCCGCGATGAATTCGTGCGCGCCCACCGTACGCGCCGCCTCTTGCACCTCCGCGTCGCTCGCGGCCAGCCGTCCGTACCGGATGTTGTCGGCGATGGTCCCGCTGAACAGGAACGTCGCCTGTAACACGACCCCCATCTGCCGGCGCAGCGATTCGCGCGTCACCTGCCGGATGTCGTGCCCGTCGATCGTGATCCGTCCCTGGCGCACGTCGTAGAACCGGCTGAGCAGCGCCACCAGCGAGCTTTTGCCGGCGCCCGTCTCGCCCACAAACGCCACCGTCTGTCCCGGCGCCACGTCGAGATCGATGTCGTGCAGCACGTCGACCGCTTCGCCATACCCAAACGAGACGTGCTCGATCCGCACGTGCCCGACGATTGCGGGCAGCGCAACGGCGTCCGGCGCTTGCAAAATGGCCGGCTGCGTGTCGAGCAACTCGATGATGCGCTCGCCGCTGGCCATCGTGGCCTGAAGCGTATTGTAGCGCTGCGTGATATCGCGGATCGGGTCGAAGAAGCGGTCCACGTACAGCACCATAGCCACCAGCACCCCGGGCGTCAATTCACCCGACAGCACAGCCGCCCCGCCAAAACCGACCAGCAGTGCCGTCGCCAGTGAGCCGATGAAGTCAATCGCCGGGTAAAACAGCGCGGAAAGCTGCGCCGCGCTCATGTTGGCATCGAAATTGTCGCGGTTCAGGCGATCAAAGTGAGTAGCGTTGACCTGCTCGCGCGAGAACGCCTGCACCACGCGCACACCGGCGATACTCTCATTGAGATTGGCGTTGACGACCGCGATCCGGCGGCGCACCTGGCGGTACGCCTCGCGTGCGCGAGCCCGCCAGAGCATCGTCACGATGAACATGAGCGGGATCACGGTGAACGTCAGCAGCGAGAGCGGCACGTTAAGCGACAGCATCGCAAACACGATGCCGACCAGCGTGAAGATGTCCATGAACAGCCCGACAATCGCCCAGGTGACAAACTCCTGCATGACGCCCACATCGCCGATCACGCGCGAAATGATGCGCCCGACCTCATAGTGGTCGTAGAACGACAGCGTCAGTTCCTGCAGGTGCGCAAACAGCCGGTTGCGCAGGCTGTAGATCAGCGTCTGTCCGACTTTGGACATCATGTAGATCTGCGCGAAGTTGGTCACCGCATTGCCGGCCGCCGCCGCCGTGTACGCGATTGCCATGGCGGCGAGGAACGGCAGGTCGTGGTTGGCTATCCCCTGGTCAATGGCCAGGCGAATCAGGTACGGCCCCGCCAGCCCGCTCACGGCGCGCACGAGCATCACGACGAACGCAACCGCAATCGTCCGCCGGTACGGCGTCATCAGTTCCAGCAGACGCTGCATGACGCGCGCGTCGTAGGCCTTGCCGAGCACGTCCTCGTCCGACAGTCGCTGTGACTTGCTGTTTGCCGCGCCCGGCGCGGGTCTGGTTGGTGCGCTCATCACTCCGCCACCTGGAACGTCACACCTTCGGCGGCAAACGTGTTCGCCGCGGCGGCGGCCTCCTGGTCTCTTAGTTGAAGATCGTAGATGCGCCGGTACAGTCCGGGCGCCGCCACCAGTTCCGCGTGCGTCCCGCGCTGCACAACCCGTCCATGGTCGAGGACGATGATCTGATCGGCGTGTTTCAGCGTCACCAGCCGCTGCGCGACTACAAACGTCGTGCGCCCACACATCAGCGTGGCCAGCGCCTGCTGGATCTGGTATTCCGTCTCGGTATCCACGGCCGACAGCGAATCATCGAGCACCAGGATGCGCGGATCCATCAGCAGCGCGCGCGCAATCGCAATACGCTGGCGCTGGCCGCCCGACAGCGTGATGCCGCGCTCGCCGACGCGCGTTTCATAGCCGTCCGGCAGTTCCATGATAAAGTCGTGCGCACGCGCGGCGCGCGCGGCCGCGACCACGCGCTCCAGATCGGCATCACGGTTGAAGTAGGCGATGTTCTCACGCACCGTGGTCGAGAACAGAAACGTCTCCTGCAGGACGATGCCGACCTGCCGGCGCAGCGAAGCCAGCGGCACGTCGCGGATATCGCGGCCGTCGACCATGATGCGACCGCCGGTCACGTCATAGAACCGTGGCAGCAGACTGATGATGGTGCTCTTGCCCGAGCCGGTCGGCCCCATCAGCGCGACAACCTGGTTCGGGCGCGCGTCAAACGAGACATCGTGGAGCACGGTGTCGCGATCATACGCAAACGACACATTCTCGAACCGCACATGCCCGGCCACCTCGCCCAGCGCAGTCGCCGCCGGCTTCTCCAAGATCGGCGACGGCAGATCCAGGATCTCGAACAGGCGCTCGCCCGACGCCTGCGCGTTGGACATGATGTTCACCAGGAACCCCAGCCGCTGCACCGGCAGCGCCAGCATGACCAGGTATGAGTTGAATGCGAACAGCTCGCCGACGCTGATCTCGCCCCGGATGACCATCAGCCCGCCGAACCAGAGTAGCAGCGCCACCGATGCCGCAATTACGAAATTCATGAACGGGAAGGTGCGCGCCCACGAGCGCACAACCGCCAGCCGGTCGCCCAGGTAGAGCGAATTCTCGTGCCGGAACCGCTCGATTTCGTGCGCCTCGCGCGCAAACGCCTTGACGACGCGCACGCCGGTCAGGTTCTCCTGCAGTGCCGTGCTCATGCGGCCCATCTGATCCTGGGCGCGTTTGGACAGCGTGCGCTGCCGGCGCGCAAACGTGAACGTCACCCAGATCAGGATGGGCATCGGCAACATCGTGACAAGCGTCAGCGGTACGCTGGCCGCGCACATCGCCACAACGGTGCCGGCAAACAGCAGCACGATGGTCACGAGGTCTATCAGACCATTGCCGGTAAAGCGGGTCACGGCGTCGATATCGCTGGTTGCGCGCGCCATCAGGTCGCCCGTGTGCGCCTTGTCATGAAAGGCGAACGCCAGTCGCTGGTACCGCTCGTACAGTTGACCGCGCAGGTCGTACCCGGTCCGGTTGGCGATCCACTCCGTCAGATACATCCGCCCGAAGCCGAACAGGCCGCGCAGCGCCGCCACCGCCAGGATCAGCCCGCCGGAGACGACCAGCACATTGGAATCGCGCTGGGACAATCCCTGGTCGATCACCTGCCGGATCAACTGAGGCACGACCAGGTTGAGCGCCGTGGCGCCCAGCACGCAGGCGTACGCCAGCGCTACCGGCCTCCCGTGGGGCCGCAGCGTGGCGAGTAAACGCAGGAGCATATTCACCGGATGAGTATAGGCTCAGCCCGGCGCGCGCGCCAAATCGCCAGCCGCGCGCCGGGCCATGCCAATTGCGTCGCGCCGTGTTTGCCGCTAAACTCCCTGCATGCTCGCGGACGATCTGGACCTGACGCCTTCGCCGCTGGAGCAACGCCGCCGCATAGCCGCCCAGCGCGCCGACTATATCGACCTGAGCGCAACCAATCCGACCGAGCACGGCTTGTTGTTCCCGCCCGACCTGCTGCGCATTCTCGCCGAGCCTTACTGGAGCGCCCGCCGTTATGCGCCGCACCCCAAGGGCCTGCGCACGGCCCGCGAAGCGATCGCGGCGTACTACGCGCGGCGCACGCCGGCCCTGGCCGTCTCCCCGGAG
This sequence comes from Chloroflexota bacterium, assembly GCA_016235055.1. Taxonomy (NCBI): domain Bacteria; kingdom Bacillati; phylum Chloroflexota; species Chloroflexota bacterium. The sequence goes on from JACRMK010000056.1 coordinate 80,968, forward strand.
CAGATCTTTGTGACCGCCAGCACCAGCGAAGCGTATGCGCTGCTGTTCACCCTGCTGGCCGCGCCGGGCGATGCCGTGCTGTCGCCGTTGCCGAGCTACCCGCTGTTCGCGCATCTGGCCGCCATGCGCGGCGTGCAGCTCAAGCCGTACCACATTGCGCCGGATGGCGCCGGGCGCTGGGCGCTCGATAGCGATGGAATCACGGTGCAGGCCGACGATCGTACGCGTGCCATCCTGCTGATCTCGCCGCACAATCCGACGGGTCATACGGTCGATGCCGCCTTGACCTTGCGCGGGCGGGCCGCCGATCTGCCGATCGTGGCCGACGAGGTCTTTTGTGAGTTTCCATATACTCTGGCCAGCGTGCCGCCGCTCGGCGCGCTCATGCCGGAGACCACCGTCTTTCATCTCAACGGCATCTCGAAGATGTTCGCATTGCCCGATCTCAAGCTCGGCTGGATCGCAATCAGCGGACCGTACGCTGCGGACTACCTGGATCAACTGGAACTGCTCAACGACACGCTGCTAAGCGCTAACTCGCTGACGCAGTCCATGCTGCCGTCGCTCTTCGAGGCCGGCGCGCCGTTTGTGGCGGCAATGCGCCGGCGCATCCGCGGCGCGCTTGACGTGGCCCTCGGCGCCTTGTCCAAAATGCCTGGCATTGAAGTCGCGCCGCCACCGGCGGGCGCGTATCTGTTCCCACGCGTGCGCAATTGCGCTGACGAAGAAGCGCTGGTCATGCGTATGTTGGACAGCGGCATCTTCGCGCATCCCGGCTACTTCTATGACGCCGAGGATGCTTGCCGGCTCATGCTATCTGCCGTGCTGGAGCCCGCGCGGCTGCTGGAAGGGATCGCCCGCCTGAGGGCAATCCTGTGACGGGCTAATTTCACTTCACGGGGAGGAATCAGTGGGAGAGATCGTATCATTCAAGAGCAACGGCGCAAGCGCCGACGGGTACCTGGCGTTGCCGCCGGCCGGACACGGCCCGGCCGTTATCGTCATTCAGGAATGGTGGGGACTGGTGCCGCACATCAAGGACGTGGCCGACCGCTACGCGCAGGCCGGCTTTGTAGCGCTGGCACCCGACCTTTACCACGGCAAGGCGACATCGGAGCCCGGCGACGCCGGTAAACTGATGATGGCGCTGAACATCCTGCAGGCCGAGAAGGACCTGCGCGGCGCGGTAGACTACCTGTTGGCGCACCCGGCTACCGCCGGCAAAAAGGTAGGTGTCGTCGGCTTCTGCATGGGCGGCGCGCTGTCGCTGTACGCCGCCAGCACGAACCCTGACACGGTCGGAGCGTGCATCATCTACTATGGCGGACACCCGAACGTCAAGCCCGACCTCGCCGCGCTGAAAGCGCCAGTGCTCGGCTTCTACGGCGAGCGCGATAGCGGCGTCACGCCCGCCAGCGCGCTCGCGCTCCAGTCGCAACTGCAGGCGCTCGGCAAACGCATGGATGTGCACATCTATCCGGGCGCCGGTCACGCCTTCTTCAACAGCGACCGGCCGGCAGTCTACGACAAAGCGGCCGCCGAAGACACCTGGACGCGCGCCATGGACTTCTTCCGTACCAACCTGTAATACTATTTCAACTAGGCCATGTCCTCATAGAGATAGTGCAAGTGCAAGTGCCGCCCCCTCATCCCCTGGCCCCTTCTCCCCCGCGCGCGGGGGAGAAGGGGAAAAACTAACGGGGAGGTGCGCGGCGGCTACGCCGCCGCGCACCTCCCCGGAGACTTGCTCCCCCTCCCAGCTTCGCTGGGAGGGGGCTGGGGGGAGGGCAGAATTTGGCGGTGTGCCGTGTGCTCATGCGACATGAGGACATTTTCAATTTGAAACAGTATGATAACACACACGCCCGCGACCGAATCGGTCGCGGGCGTGCTTCTATCCCGGCGCGCTGCGTGCGGTTTACGTACGGCGCACGCGCAATCCCCAGTCCTCGGCCAGTAGCCAGTCCGGCAAACGGTACTGACCCGCTTCGGCGGTGCGGATGCAGTCGCACACCAAATGCATCACGACATGGTGTGCGTCCTCGGCCTGGTCCATGCGCCGCACCGGTGCATGGATGTTGAGATCGACGGCGTCCTTCAAGCGTCCGCCGTCGAAGCCACTGAAGCCAATGCTCACGGCGCCGGCCTCCCGCGCCGCCTTCATCGCCTCGAGCACGTTGCGTGAATTGCCGCTACCGCTCAGCCCGATCACGATGTCCCCGCGCTCGACCAGCGCGCGCAGCGGTTCCACAAAGACGCTCTCATACCCCATGTCATTCGCATACGCGGAGAACATGCACTGGTGCTCGGTCAGCGGGATCACCTTGAACGTCGGTTTGCCCGCTTCAGCCGTGCCCTTGCCCAGGTCGGTCGCGAAGTGCGCCGCCGTCGAACCGCTGCCGCCGTTGCCGCAGAAGAAGATGCGGTTGCCATACTCGCGCGCCGACATCAGCAGCGCGATCAACTCGCCGATGCGCTCGGCATCGAGGCGGTCAAGCACCGACTTCAAAGCGTCCAGATAATTGCGAATCGGATGCATGCTCATAATACCTCGCCGAAATTGCGGCTCAAGCGCCGGAAGATCCCGTAGCCGATCAGCAGGCAGCCCAGCGCCGTAACGATCGTCCGGGCCAGGAACGCCATATCGGGAGACGCCCCATTGTAGATGATGACGCGATAGGACGCCACCAACGACGCCATCGGGTTCAGGATGTACGCCAGGCGCTGTACGGGCACGTCGTAGCCAAACATCTCCTTGGTCACCGGAATGAAGTCGGTCGAGTAGACGACGGGCGTCAGGAAGAACCACGCCAGCATCAGCACGTCCATGACCATGGCGGTATCGCGGTAGTAGACGTTGACCGCCGACAGCAGGAACGCCAGGCCGAGGATGAAGACAAACTGGATGAGTATGACGAGCGGCAGGTATAGCAGCCACCAGGTGGGCGGCGTGCCGAAGTAGAGCATCAAGCCCAGCAGCACGACAAGCGCCAGCAGGAAGTGCACCAGGTTGGACAGCACCACCGAAATCGGCAGCACCTCGCGGGGGAAGTAGACTTTCTTAACGAGCGACGCGCCGTTGAGAACGCTGTACGTCGACGCCATCACCGAACCCGAGAACCAGTTCCACGGCAGGATGCCGCACATGACGAAGAGCGGAAAGCGGTCGATGGCGTTGTTGGGGATCAGGATGGTGAATACCACCGTGAACACGACCATCATGCCCAGCGGGTTCAGCATCGACCAGACGATGCCGAGCGCCGAGTTCTTGTAGCGCACCTTCAGGTCGCGCGCCACAAAGTTGCGTATCAGATCGCGATAGCCGAAAAGGCCGGCGAAATCATGCAAGGCATTGAGCATACACGTCAACAATTCGTTGGCCCGCCTGTTGCCACGTGAAATGTGAGGCCACCCGCTCGCGCAAGGCCGCGCCCAGCGCGATGCAGCGCGGCCCGTCGTCGAGCAGCGCCGACAGCGTCCGCGCCAGTTGCATTACGTCGCCCGGCTCGGCATACACGCCCCACGCGTCCAGATATTCGCGCGCCACTTCGGTATCGAATGCCACGGTCGGCAGCGCCATGGACATATAGTTCAATACCTTGCCGAGTCCCTCGGTGGCCGAGAGCTTGGGCGCCACCGCCACATCACCCAGCGCAAGGTGGCGCGGCGCATCGAGGTAGTTGATCTTGCCCGTGAATGTGCAGAACCTATCGACGCCAAGCTGCTGTGCTCGCGCACGATAGACATCGACGCCGGGGTAGCCCATGATCAGGAAGTGCACGTCGCAACGCGTGCGGGTGATTTCTGCGGCCGTCTGCAGCAGCAACTCCGTGCCCTGGTACGGTGCCAGCAGTCCCAGGTACACCACCACCTTATGATGCGCCGGGATGCCCAGACGCGCCTTGAGCGCCGCGCGCTCGTCGGCGCTGATCACCCCCGGACTAAAGAAATCGGGGTTGACGCCATCCGGCACGACCGTGATCGACTTCGCGCGGCAGCCATACGCTTCCCGCAATAGCCGCACGGCGCGCTGCGACGACGCAATCAATGCGTTGGGCGCATTGTTGATCATGGTCTCCAGCCGCCGCGCCGGGCCATACAGAACGCCCCGGGGATTGAGGAAGCGATGATCGACCATCTCGCTCGTCAGGCTGCCCTGGAAATCGAAGACCAGCGGAATCCGCAGCAGGCCGTGCACCGGCAAACTGACCAGCGCGCCCTCGTGCATGTGCGCGTGGATGATGTCGGGCCGTTCGCTCAGCGCCACCTGCATGAGCTTGATGCCCAGCAGGGCGTCAAACGCGACTTTGTGGCGAGACGAGCCAACCTCCGCGTCGCTGCGCCAGGGCACGCGCAGCGTCCGCTCGATCGGCAGGCCGTTCCAGGCCCCACCGGTATGGTAGGTCACGACCTTGACGCGGTGCCCCAGCAGCTTCAGCGCATCGGCTTCCTCGGCGATGCGGATGTGGCCGCCATACGACGAAAAGAACGACGTCGGCGCCACCATCAGCACATTCAGACTGCGCCCCGTCAATGCGTCTCCTTGAACCATAGCTGCCAGCGCAGCCGAGCCAGCTCCCGGAAAGCGCGCACGATCACGTCGGGCCGCGCGCCGGTCTGGCTGCCGGCCTGCCGCGGCCGGTGGGTGACCGGCGCTTCGACGATCGTATAGCCGGCGCGCTTGGCCCGGATCAGGAATTCGGCGCTGAACGTCGCGCCGCGCGACGCCAGGTTGATATGCTGCAGGATATCCCGCTTGAACAGCTTGAACGCGCAGTCGATGTCGCGGCACATATAGCCGAACAGCAGCGTCACCAGCGCGCTCCAACCGACGCCGTTCAGCACGCGCATGAACGGATCGCGCCGCGGCGCGCGGAATCCGGCGACCAGGTCGCCCTGCCCGATCAACGGTACCAAGCGGTGCAGGTCGGTCAGGTCGAACTGGCGGTCGGAATCGGTCAGGAAGACCACGTCCTTGGTGGCCGCGTAGAAACCGGTATACAGGGCCGCGCCGTACCCCAGATTCTTCGGGTGCTCCAGCAAACGCACCTGCGGGTATTCGGCCTGCAGTTGCCGGCCAATTTCGCCGGTGCGGTCGCGACTGCCGTCGTTGACGACGATGACCTCGTAATCCGTCGTGAGGGCGCCAACCACCCGGACTACGTCGACGACCTGGGGTCGGATATTCGCTTCTTCATTGTATGCCGGCATCACGGCGGAAATGCTGTACACGCAGCCTCCGGTTGGAGTGTGTCAAAGCTACTTCTTACCGGCCTGCTTTGTCTTGTCGCTCAAGCGGCGGCCCAGGAACATCTCCTGGAAGGAGAACGAACCGGATTGGCGGACGGCGTCCGATTGAGAGGCCTGGTCGTTGTCCACATACGGCTTGGAGACGACGCTGCGCGTCACATAGCCGTCGCCGATCATCTCCTCGATCTTCTTGGGGTCGCCCTCCTGCACCAGCGCGTCGATGGCCGTCAACTCCTCCTGCAATACGCCAATCCAGCGGCTGATCGCTTCCTTGTTCGTCAGGCACAGATCGCGATAGGTGCGCAAGTCGGTCGACGAAAAGCTCGTGGCGCGCCGGAATGTCGGACCGATCATGCGATGCATGTCAGCCTTGACTTTGATCGGGGCGCCCTTGGTGGCGACCATACGCAACAGCGCCAGCGACAACATGGCGGGCAACTGGTCGGCCGCGCCGGCGTAGCCATCATGCTCGTGCGGATCGACGAAGTAAGGCGTGGCGCCAAGCAGTTCGACCAGGCCGACCACCAGCCGCACGGCCTCGTTGGGCGCATCGGGCGACGGCGTCAGGCAGTACGTCGCGCCCTGGAACAGCTTCGCGCTTGGCGTCGACTTGTCGTCCAGCGGCCCCACAATCGGGTCGCCGCCCACAAACGGCACGTGCGCCGGGAGCAGGTCTTTGGCCCAGGCCATCACCTCGGCCTTGGCGCCCGACGTATCGGTCACGACCTGCGTCTTCTGCAGGTACGGGCCCACCACCGTCAAGATCTCCTTCACCGCCGCCACGGGCGTGGCGATGACCAGCACATCGGCGCTCTCGCATGCGCTGATCAGGTTCCACTCGGACTTCTCAATCGCGCCGAGCTTCAGCGCCTGCTTCACCGCGTCGCTGTTCGAATCATGCCCGACGATTTCCAGCTCCGGTCGCGCGGCGCGCAGCGCCAGCCCGAGCGAAGCCCCAACCAGCCCGGTGCCGACAATCGTAATGCGTGGCTTGGCCATAGTAGCTGATTCCTCTAATTCAAATTTTCAATCTTCGTCTACGGCATGCAGCGCGCGCAGGCGGCGCTCTGCCGGCGGCGGTATGTGCGGCCCGTCCGGCACCTGGTGATGCCGGATCAGCGCGACGACATCATCCGTGCAGCCGGCACGCGCCGCCAGTTCGGCGCCAAGGTCCGTGTGGAACGCCAGTACAAAAAACGGATAGCGCCAGTCCCGGCGCGGGCTGGCGCACAGGCGCGCCCGCAGCCGCCCCGGCAGCCGTCCGAGCAAGACGAAGGTGACACGCTGCCACAGCCGGATCTCGGCCTGCGCCTTGCCGACGTCATGCAGCAGCGCAGCCTGCAGCAGCGTCTCGTCCGTTTCGCCCTGCTCGCGCAGCACGTAGAACATGTCCAGGCTGTGCCGCTGGTCGCCGGTCGCCATGCGCTTGAACAGATCGCGTTGCGGAGCCGTCAGATACTCGGCCAGCGCGTTCAGCTCGCGCGCATCGACGCGCGCGCGCGACGCGCGCCAGAACTGGCGGATTCGATGAATGGCCGTGCTCACAGACGCCCCAGAAATAGTCGCAACAAAAACTGCGATGGAATTCCAATGATGGTACCCACGATATTCAGATGCATTGTCTGGTCGGCCATCAGGAATAGCATGAATAGCATCGGACCGTAAGCGGCGGTTGATTCCATGCGGTAGGCCAGATCAAACGCCGCGCGCCCGCGTGCCAGCCGCAAGATCGCCAATACAATGCGGAAGCCGTCCAGCGGAAAGAGCGGGATCAAGTTGAACAACGCAAGTCCAACATTGATCGCAATGAACGTCACGAACAGGCTGAACCACGACGCATTCATGGCGCCGAGTGCGGCCACGACCTGGTAAGCAATTGCGCCAAGCACCGCCAGCACCATATTGGACACCGGCCCAGCCGCCGCCACAATGCCCATGCCAACGGCCGGGCCATAACGCAGGCGGGCCGGATTGACTTGCACTGGCCGCCCCCAGCCGAAACCGAAACCGCTCAGCGAGCTCATGACGATCAGCAATGTGCCGAGCGGGTCGAGGTGCGCCAGCGGGTTGAGCGTCAAGCGCCCCTGGTAATGCGGCAGGTCGTCGCCCAGCCAGGTCGCAACGAACGCATGGCTGAACTCGTGGATGTCAATAGCGATGATGATCACCGCCAATCCGCGCAGGAATGATTGTAAGTCAAATGACTCAAACATAGTGGACACGCCTTTTCTGCATACTACCTTGTGATTATAACACACTGAGGAGCGAGCGCATGGCCGCGTAATATGTTTTGCATTGAGCATGTCCTAATCCACTGTCATTCGGAGATGGTCCATACCGCGTGCGGTATGCGATGCGGCAGAAACTTGGCGCGGAATTTCCAGGTCGTCATTCCGGCGAAAGTTGGTGATGCGCCAGGGACGCACACTCGCGCATGGAAATGGGCGTGTCGTTGTAGGGACGGGTCTTTGACCCGTCCAGTTGGCCAGGTCAAAGACCTGGCCCTACG
>JACRMK010000057.1 GCA_016235055.1 Chloroflexota bacterium
GGGTACTTTCCAATGCCGCTTGCGATGCGCTGGCTCTCAGGCGCTTGTCACGCAAGCTGGCCCGCCGAAAAAGTGGCGCTGCCCTCCCCGTTAGCTTTTCCCCTTCTCCCCCGCGCGCGCGGGGGAGAAGGGGCATATTGGCAGCCGACTCCAAAATGAGAATTGCTGGGAAAAGCCGGATGCCCGGGTATGCCGACAACCTGACTGAACTCACAGTTCCCTCAGACCCGCGCGTCCGGCAGGTGTAGCACACCCGACGAGATGGTTAGCGTTGCAAATTGACCCGGCCTTGGCTATAATTCGGCCATGGCAGCCAACGGACTCCAGCGTCTGATCGAGCAGCGCGCGGGGGAGCTCAAGACGTTTGAGTCCCTGCGCAACGACAACTTTCGCCTGCTGTGGACCGGCAATCTGGCCACGCAGGCTGGATCGTTCATCAACACAGTGACCGTCGGTTGGCTGGTATACGAAAAGACCCAGTCGGCCGGCTGGCTCGGCATCAGCGGGTTCGTCAGCGGCATCCCGATGTTGCTGTTCTCGCTCGTTGGCGGCGTGATGGCCGACCGGCTGAATCGCCATCGCGTGATGCTCTTCAACCAGATGGTCGGCATGCTGGTCTCGCTGGCGTTTGTCGCGCTGCTCGCGTTCGACATTGTCGAGATCTGGCACATCCTGGCGCTGTCGTTCATTCTCGGCATCACCAGCTCGATCAATGTGCCGGTACGCCAGGCGATGGTGCCGACGCTGGTCGGCCGCGAAAATGTCGTGAACGCGCTGGCGCTGCACTCGGTCGGGCTGAACACCATGCGCATCGTTGGCCCGTCGCTGGCCGGCGTGCTGATCGCCACGATCGGCCCGGTCGGCTGCTTCGTGGTGCAGGCGGCCGGCTTTATCTGGGCGTTCATCAACGTACTTCAGATGAAGGTGCCGCCGCAGGCGCCGGTCGATCGCAAGGTCAGTCCACTGCGCACCCTGACCGACGGCCTGGCCTACGTGGCCGGCGACAAGGTGCTCTTCTGGATTCTGGCGGTCGTGGCGCTGCCAACCTTCTTTGTGTTCCCCTACCAGCAGATGCTGCCGTTGTTTGCGGAAAAAGTGCTCGCGGTGGGGCCTACCGGTCTCGGCATGCTGACATCGGCCGTCGGCATCGGCGCGCTGACCAGCGCGCTGGCCGTCGCCAGCTTCGGCAACATGCGAGGCAAGGGGCGCCTGCTGATGTTCGGTCTGATACTGTATCCACTGTTCATCGGGCTGTTTGCCCTATCGCCGTGGTTCGCGGGCAGCCTCGTCGCGCTGCTCTTTGCCGGTATGTCATGGTCGATCGCCAGCGCCATCGCGCAGTCGCTGCTCCAGACGCTGAGCAAACCGCAGTACGCCGGGCGTGTGATGAGCGTGTTCGCCGTCACCTGGGGCCTGCAGCCGATCGGCAATCTGGCGGTCGGCGGCGTGGCGGATGCGGTTGGCGCGCCGACTGCGCTGGCGGCCGGCTGCGTCATTGCCCTGGTTTTGACGCTGGCGCTGTTTGCCCGGCAGGCGCGGCTGCGCCAGCTGGTATGATCCGGCGCGCTGGGGGTCGGTTGTATCCTCTTTTGCGGTACAGATGTCCCTATTCGCACCCCCGCTTCCGGAGTATCGTTTCCCTATGCGAAGTTCTGCGCTTGAACAACCCCACGTACTAGGAGGAACACCGATGTCTGCGCCGACCAACACGTTGACGGTCGTTGATAACCGAACCGGCAAGTCCTACTCGTTAGCGATCGCCGACGGCGCTATCAAGGCCAACGATCTGCGCCAGATCAAAACGGGGCCCGACGATTTTGGCTTGATGGCGTACGATCCGGCATTCATGAACACGGCCTCGACTCGCAGCGCGATCACCTTTATCGACGGCGATAAGGGTATCCTGCGCTACCGGGGCTACCCGATCGACCAACTGGCCGAGAAGAGCACTTACCTCGAAGTTGCCTACCTCATCCTCTTCGGCGAACTGCCGACCAAAGCACAATACGACAAGTGGGAATACGAGATCAAGCATCACACCTTCGTGCACGAGAACGTCAAGCAGTTGATGGAGACGTTCCGCTACAACGCGCACCCGATGGGGATGTTCATCAGCACGATCGCGGCGCTGTCGACGTTCTACCCTGAGGCGAACAAGATCGCCGACGCGGAGAACCGCCTGCACCAGATCACCCGGCTGATTGCCAAGACACCGACCATCGCGGCATGGTCGTACCGGCACAGCCTCGGCTTCCCATACGTCTATCCCGACAACGATCTGTCGTTCACGGGCAATTTCCTGAACATGATGTTCAAGATGGGCGAGTTGAAGTACCAGCCGAACCCGGCGTTGGAGCGCGCGCTCGACGTGCTATTCATCCTGCATGCCGACCACGAGCAGAACTGCGGCACCAACGCCATGCGCGGCATCGGCTCGTCGCACGTGGACCCGTACTCCTCCATGGCCGGCGCGGCGGCGGCGCTGTATGGGCCGCTGCACGGCGGCGCCAACGAGGAAGTGCTGAAGATGCTGACCGAGATCGGCGACGTAAAGAATATCCCGCCGTTCATCGAGAAGGTCAAGAAGGGCGAGGGCCGCCTGATGGGCTTCGGGCACCGCGTGTACAAGAACTATGATCCGCGCGCGAAGATCATCAAGACGGCGGCCGACGCCGTGTTTGAAGTGACCGGCCGCAATCGCCTGCTCGACATCGCCATCGAGCTCGAGCAGATCGCGCTGAAAGACGATTACTTCATCGCGCGCAAACTGTACCCGAATGTGGACTTCTACTCGGGGATCATCTACCAGGCGATGGGCCTGCCGACCTCGATGTTCACCGTGCTCTTCGCGATCCCGCGCACGGTGGGTTGGCTGACGCAGTGGCAGGAACTGGTCACCGACCCGGAGCAGAAGATCGCGCGGCCGCGCCAGATCTATACCGGCCACGACACCCGCGACTACACGCCGATGCACAAGCGGTAATCCGCGCAACGACCAGGCCATATGCCGGGCGCCGCCTTGATGGCGGCGCCCGGTTTTCGTTTGACAACCGGCGCGCGACGCGCTATTGTACGCGGCGTCAACGCCGACGCAAAGAGGAAACGCTTCAATGTCACACGCAGACGAGAGGAAAATCCAGGTCGCGCGCGATACTCTGGTGATCGGCCGGACGACGCGCGAGGAGGTGCGGGCGCGCTGGGGCGAGCCGATGCTGCAGGAGCTGAAAGGCAAAACGCCCACCGGCCTGCGCGAGCGGTGGGTGCTCGATTCGGCCGATGGATTGGTGGTCTGGTTTGCCGGCGGCGTGCTGGAGCGGGTCGGCGACTAGCAGCGCATACCGACTCACCGCAAAGCACGCAGAGAACGCAAAGATAACAAGGTTTTCCTCTGCGTTCTCTGCGGTTAGATTTGCATTAGCCTACAGCGACTGCTCGAACTCGGTCAGCGACTCGTCCAGTTTTCCGAACAACTCGTCAAGTTCGACTGTGCTGATCGTGAACGGCGGGCAGAGCAGGAAGTGATCGCCGTTCACGCCGTCGGCCGTGCCGCCGCCGGGGTAGATGACCAACCCGCACCGCAGCGCGATGGCGGCCAACTGCGCGTTGGCGCGCTGGCCCGGCGGGAACGGCTCTTTGGTATGCTGGTCGCGCACCAGTTCGATGCCCATCAGCAAGCCTTTGCCGCGCACCTCGCCGACCGTGCGGTGCTTGAGCAGCGAGCGCCCGCGCGCGAAGAAGCCGGCCTCGAGGGCAGCGACACGCTCGACCAATCGCTCGCCTTCGATGATGTCGAGCACGGCGACGCCAACGGCGGCGGCCAGCGGGTTCGACGACATAGTGTAGCCGTGCACGAAGGCGGCGCCCGCCTGCGCGAACGCGTCGCGCACGCGGTCGTGTGCCAGCACCGCGCCGAGCGGGGCGTAGCCGCCGCTGAGCCCCTTGGCCGACGTGATGATGTCGGGCGTGACGCCCCAGTGCTCGATGCCGAAGTTGCGGCCCGTGCGCCCGAAGCCGGTGATCACCTCGTCGGCGATGAACAGGATGCCGTAGCGGTCGCAGATCTCGCGGATGATGCCGAAGTATTCGGCAGGCGGCGTCGTGGCGCCGGCGGCCGCACCGACGATCGGCTCCGCGATGAACGCCGCGACGTTGCGCGCGCCGGCCCGCTTGATCGCCGTTTCGAGCTCGTGCGCGCAGCGGATGCCGCACGACGGGTGCGTCAGGTTGAACGGGCAGCGGTAGCAGTTGCACTCCGGGATGTGCGGGAAGTCGAGCAACAGCGGGGCAAACTTCTCGCGGCGGCCGATGATGCCGCTGAGCGACAGCGCGCCGAGCGTCCCGCCGTGGTACGACTGCCAGCGCGAGATCATGATGTAGCGCGACGGATCGCCGCGCTCGACGTGATACTGGCGCGCGAGCTTGATCGCCGTCTCGGTGGCCTCGGAGCCGCCGGACACGAAGAATGCCGAATTGAGGCCGGCTGGCGCAACGCGACCGACACGCTCGGCCAGTTCCAGTGCCGGACGGTTCTCGAAGATGGACGACTGTACGTAAGACAGCGTCTGCGCCTGCGCTGCTAACGCCTCGGCCACCTGTGCGCGGCCGTGGCCGATGTTGACGACGGCGATGCCGGCGATGGCGTCGAGGTAGCGCTTGCCGGTCTCGTCGTAGATGGCGCAGCCTTCGCCGCGCACAATGCGCGGGTACAGTCTGGTGACGTCGCGCGGCAGCAGTTTGCCGTTGGATGGGGCGGGCATGGGCGGGCCTCCGGTGATGGGACTGGATTCAGCGGCAGTGTAGCATATTCAGGCGTGCGCCACAAGCCCGACAACGGACAATCAGTAATTCTCATTTTGGAGTCGGCTGTCAATATGCCCCCTCATCCCCTGCCCCTTCTCCTCCGCCAGCGCGGGGGAGAAGGGGCCAAGCTACCGGGGCGGTGCGCGGGGGCGCAGCCGCCGCGCACCTCCCCTAAGAATCTCGCCCCCTCCCAACCAAGTTGGGAGGGGGTCGGGGGGAGGGCAACGCCACTTTTTCGGCGGGCCAGCTTGCGTGACAAGCGCCTGAGAGCCAGCGCATCGCAAGCGGCATTGGAAAGTACCCGTACAAAGCCAAATTGAGAATTGCTGACGGACAATCACACCTCGCGGGTCTTCAAGACCCGCGAAGCAATAATTGACTGAGGAGAGAACGAATGGGCGAGACAGGCTATTCCGAACAGGGCGAGAAATGGTTTGCCGACGAAGGGCCGTTCGCCGGGCAAATCCAACAGTACTGGGGCGACTGGGGCTGCGCGTCCGAAGTGGCCCCGCTGCGCGCGGTGATGCTGCGGCGGCCGGGCGCGGAGATCGAGTCGGTCACCGATGCCGCGCAGTGGCGCTGGCTCGACGTGATGGATCCCGACAAGGCGCGCGCGCAGTTCGACGCGCTGGCCGACACGTATCGCCGGCACGGCGTGCGCGTCGCACTGGTGGAGGAGATGCGGCCTGACCGGCCGAACGCGCTGTTCCAACGTGACTCGACGTTCATGACGCCGGAAGGCGCGATTATCGCGCGCCACGCCATGCCGTTCCGGCGCGGCGAGGAGCGCTACGCGGCGGCGACGCTGGCAAAGCTCGGCGTGCCGATCGTGCGAACCGTGACGGGCACCGGCGTGTTCGAAGGCGCGTGCGCGATGTGGGTGGACCGCCAGACGGTCATCCTCGGAACCGGCGTGCGCTGCAACGCCGAAGGCGCGCGGCAGGTCAGCGAGGTGCTACGCAACATGGGCGTGACCGAGATCCTGCCGTTCCAGATCCCGTACGGGCATGCGCACGTGGATGGCCTGATGAACATGCTCGACCACAAGCTGTGCATGGTCTTTGCCTGGCAGGTGCCGCATGAGGTCGTGATGGCGCTGCACAAGCGCGGCTTCGAGGTGCTCGAAGCGCCGTCGATCGACGAAGTCAAAGAGAGCATGGGCATGAACTGGGTCGCGCTCGCGCCGCGCAAGGTGCTGCTGCCGAAGGGCAACCCGGTCACGCGCAAATTGCTGGAGAGCAAGGACGTCGAAGTGATCGAAATGGACGTCAGTGAGTTGATGAAGGGCTGGGGCGCGATTCACTGCATGAGCGTGTTCCTCAAACGCGATATGGCGGGCTAACGGAGACCCATGAAACAGATCATTGCGCTGGGCGGCGGCGGGTTCTCGTCGGAACCAGACAATCCGCTGCTGGAGCATTACATCCTGAAGCAGGCAGGCAAGGAGCGGCCGCGCGTCTGCTACTTGCCGAACGCGACGGCCGACCCAGTGAACGCCACGCTGGCGTTCTACGTGGCGTTTGCGGCGCTGGACTGCCGCATGACGCACCTGAACCTCTACAAGCCGCCGACCGCCGACCTGCGTTCGTTCCTGCTCGAGCAGGACATCATCCGCGTCGGCGGCGGCAATACCAAGACGATGCTGGCGACCTGGCGCGAGTGGGGACTCGACTCGATTCTGCGCGAGGCGTGGGAGCGAGGCATTATTCTGTCGGGCGTGAGCGCCGGTCAAATCTGCTGGTTCGAGCAGGGGCTGACGGATTCGATTCCGGGGCCGTTCACGGCACTGAGCTGCCTCGGCTTCCTACCCGGCAGTTGCTCGCCGCACTTCGACAGTGAAGTGAACCGGCGGCCGACGATGCTGCGGTTGGTGGCAAGCGGCGCGATGCTGCCGGGCATCGCCGCTGACGACGGCGCAGGGCTGCACTACATCGACGACCAACTGCACAAGATCGTCACGTCGCGCCCGAACGCGCGCGCGTATGCCATCGAGCGCAGCGGCGCGACAGCAACCGAGCGTCCGCTGGACGTGACGTATTTGGGCGCAGCGTAGCGGATTGACTAGCGTCAAGCTCGCCTTCGCCCGGTTGATGCCGATCCGCCAGCCGAGCCTGCGGCGCCTGCTGGTTGTCTGGGCACTCCTCGGCTTCAGCTACTTCGGGATTCAGACCGTTCTGCAGAACCTGTACCTGCTGCGCCTGGGATATGGCACCGAGTTCATCGGTGTGCTGATCGGCTCGGGGCAGGTCCTGTGGGCTGTGTGCGCGCTGCCGGCGGGCTATGTTGGCCGGCGCTTCGGCCTGCGCCGTGCGATTCTAGCCGGGTGGATACTGTCGGGACTTGGCAACAGCCTCGTGGTGTTCGTCGAGTTTGTACCGCCCGAGTGGCGCATGCCGTGGCTGTTCTTCTGGTGGGGCTTGAGCTGGGTCGGCGCGGCGCTCAACTCGGTCAACAACATCCCATATGTGATGGCGGTGGCCAGTCCGGAGGAACGCAACTACGCCTTCGCCGCGCAGCAAGGGATCCAATCGCTGATGGCGTTTGTGGGCAGCCTGGTCGCCGGACTGCTGCCGGGTACGATCGCGGCAGTGGTGGGGCCCGGCGACTCACTGGCGCCATTTCGATACACGCTCTGGTTGGTGCCGCTCGGCTACGCGCTGATCGTGCTCGTCATAGTCGGCATTGAGCCGGCGGCAGAACCGGTCCACCAGCAGCGCAGCGCAAACGCCGACAAGGCGCCGCTCGGCCTGTTCGCGCTGTTCGTCATCGTCGTGTTTCTGCAGACGACGGGCGACGGCAGCCTGCGCGCGTTCTTCAACGTCTATCTGGATCGCGGCCTGGGCGTATCGACCGCGCAGATCGGTTCGGTGATGGGACTGGCGCAACTACTGCCGGTGATCGGCGCGATACTGGCCCCGCGCGTGCTGTCAGCGCTCGGTCCCGCCCGAGCCTATGGCGCGGCCGCGCTCGCGGGCGGACTGTTCATCGTCGTTGTCGCGCTGGTACCCAACTGGTTGGTCGCGGCGGCGGCGTATACGGGCGCAATGACCGTATTTTCGATTGCGGGACCGGCGCGCAACGTGTTCAGCCAGCAGTTGGTGGTGCCACGCTGGCGCACGACCTCGGCGGCCTTGTCCACCATCGGCCTGGCGACAGGGTGGGCCGCGACGGCGATGGCCGGCGGCTACGCTATTGCGATGGTCGGATTTCCGGGCCTGTTCGGGGCGAGCGCGCTGCTTGCAGCCACGTCGGCGATGACCACGTTGTTATATTTGCGGCACAGGGTGCAGCGCGTGGATTAGAGCATCTTGCAGAAACATCGGGCACGCCATGCGGTTCGCCGGGTAGGGGCAGGTCTTTGACCTGCCCAGCGGACAGGCCAAAGGCCTGTCCCTACAGGCGTCGTGCAGCACCGTATCGGATCATTTCGCAAACCGCTATAGCCTGGCACGCCGCCCGAAAAAAGGCAGCCCCTCACGGTAAACTTCGTGAGGGGCTGTTTACATCTTGGAAGTGCTGCGGTTAGTTGCAGCCGATCAGGTGCCCATCCCATGGTGCGAAGCACCAGCGGTATGTCCACCCAAACGCTTTGACGCGGAACTCGGTGATATAGACATTGAGGTCCGTGTAGCCGGCCCACGTGACGTTCGTCGTTGCGCCGGGTGCGATCGCCGGCAAATACTCGCTGTTGTCATACGGGTAGTAACAGGACAGCACGGCGCCCCGGCTGTTATAGAACGTGCCGTACCAACTGGTCAGCATCTGTGACGTGCGGTTGATGCCGGTCAGATCAATCGTGAAGCGGCTGACCGGGTCTTTGTCGTTGTAGTTAGTGCACCAGTTATCGACCACGCTCGGTCGTCCCCACTTCTCATAGCCACGCACACTCACGTATAGATTGATATTCGGCGCGGCATCGGTGGCCGTGGCCGTCGGCGTCGGGAGCGACGGGCCGGGGCCGGGCGGCGGTGGCGGCGGCACGCGTGTCGCGGTGGGCGGCGTGGCCTGCGCGACGCACTGCAGTGCTTCGACGCCCGATGGATTGATGATCAGCGCGGCCTGACACTGCGCCATGGCGCCGATCAGGTTGCCTTGCGTTAGCAGTTGGGCTCCATAATTGACGCGCGCGGCGTACAGTTTGCCCGGAATCGACAGATCGGCGGGGTCCAGTTGGCGCAGCGCTTCCAGCAGTGTAACCACGCGCTGCCACTCGCCGCTGCCCCACGCATCGTCAAGCTGTGCTCTCAGGCGTGCCGCGGCGCTCGTGGTCGCGGTGGGAACGGGCGTGCCGGTGCTGGTGGCCGTCGCAGTCGGGGTGGGCGTTCCCGTCGGGGTGCGGGACGCTGTCGGAATGGCCGTCGCTGTGGGCGGCACGGGCGTCGCGGTCCGTGGCACGGCGGTGGCCGTCGGCGTTGCCGTGGGCGGCACGGGCGTCGTGGTCGGTGGCACGGCGGTGGCCGTCGGCGTTGCGGTTGGCAGCACAATCACAATTGCGGTAGCAGCCGGCTCTGCACGCCCGATGCCAAGCACCCCGTAACCGTAGACGCCGGCCGCGACGAGCACCAGCAGAATCAGCGCGCCGGCGCAACCAATCAAGAGGGAGCGCCCGCCGCTGCGCGCGACCGGCGCGGCGGCGAGCGAGGGCGGCTGTGCCGGGGCGGTCTTCACCAGCGGAAACTCGGCCAGGGACGGTGGCGATGTGGGCGCAACGCGAGCCGGCACGTTGCCTCCGCCGTACGGGTCGGCGACGGCCCACTGCTGGCCGTCGAAGACGTGCCAGCGCCCGCTGCCGGCCCCCAGATTCCAGTAGCGGCCCTGGGTATCCTGCACCATCAACCCCTGCAGCTCGCGCTCGTACTGCGCTTTGGCGATGCGCCCGGTGTCAAGCTGGCCTTTGAGCCGGTAGAAGTCGTTCTCGGCCTGCCGGAACCGTTCGAGCGGGTCCGCCGAGACCGACGGCGTCGAAGGCGCCGATGCACCGACCGGTGTGCCGCAGCGACTGCAGGCCTTCGCCTCGGGCATCAGGAAGTTGCCGCAATTTGGACAGGTGTTCATCTGTGCTCCTCGTCGTCCCGTGTGGGCCGCCCGGTGGCTGCAAAGTAGGCTGCTGGGTTAGCGCTCCGAAGCGCTGGCGTGCCGAGCCGTCTCGATGATGCGAATCACCGCGCCGTCATCCAGTTGGCTGAAATCATTGTACCAAAGCCCGATGGCGTGCAGGTCACCGGGCGTGTGGAGGCAGAGCAGGTCGTCGCACAGCGGGCGCACCTGGTCGCACGCATCCGGGGACGCGACCGGCACCGCAACGATCAGGCGCGCGGGACGCTGCGCGCGCAGCGCCATGAGCGCGGCGCGCATCGTTGCGCCGGTCGCCAGTCCGTCATCGGCGACGATCACGGTCTTCGCTCGCACGTCCAGCGGGGGCAGCCCGGCGCGATACGCGCGCTCGCGGCGCGCGATCTCGGACTGCTCGCGCGCGACGACCTGCGCGATGACAGCGTCGGAGATGCCCAACGCCGCGACGACGGAATCGTTCAGCACGCGCCCGCCGGCGGTCAGCGCGCCCATGGCGAGTTCGTCGTGGCCGGGAACGCCGAGTTTGCGCACGACGAGGACGTCGAGCGGCACGCCGAGGCCGGCGGCGATCTCCGCGGCAATGGCCACCCCGCCGCGCGGCAAGCCGAGCGTCAGGACATCGGCGCGCCCGGCGTAGGCTTGCAGGCGCGCGGCCAGCCGCTGCCCGGCATCGCTGCGGTCCAGAAACCGTTCAAACGAAGGCGGCAATACATACCACATGGCCAGCCTCCATGTTCCCTTCTATCGCGCCGTACGCGCGGTCAGGGGACGCGCCAGGCGGCGCGTCGTGCTTACTCGACGAGCTTAATACCGGTTTCGATCGCTTTCAGGCTCTCTTCAGCCACGTCCGCCCGTTGGTCGGCGCGCACGCTGGCCGTCAACGCCTCCAGCGGCATACACCGGCTGTGCTTGACGAAGGCGGCGACCGCCATCATGGCGAGCGCCTTGCGGTTCGTCTTGCCGTCCGGTCGCAGGATGATCTTGCGCGCGCGGGTCTGCACCTTTGACTCAAGCTCGGCCAGGACGTAGACCGTGCCGGATTCGCCCATCTCGGCCAGTTGCGCCTTCACCTGTCCGAGTCCTTCCGGCGAGATGATCGCCAGCACATCAGGACGCGGGATGCCGGTGTAGAAGATCTCGCCGGGCGCGATGATGATCTCCGACAGGGAATGGCCGCTCATCACGGTGGTCGGGTAGTCGTCGCGCTGGGTGGCGAACAGCCCGCAACGGATCGCGGCCTGCGCGAACACGGTGGCGGTCGACTTCACTTTGCCGCCCGCCGATCCGGCAATCACGACGCGCAGCGGCTTGTCGAGCCGGGTGGTGAACTCGCGCGCGAGCGGCTTGCGTGTGAACGGCGTCTTGCTGCGCGTCGGCGCGTACTGTGCGCGGTATGCCGAGGCCAGTTCGGGATAGCCGGCGCGGTACAACTCGCCCGCTTGCATGTGCAGTTCGCTCATGACGCCCAGCATATCGGAGCGCGAGAAGTCGTTGTTGGGCACGTAGTATGCCGTGCACAGCTCCCACAGATCCATCAGAGCGAAGCCGTCCACATTGATCGCCTCGGCGATGCGCTCGGGCAGGTCTTTGTCGAACGACGTGCCGCGGTAGACGTATGACGCGCCGTTGACGCCGACGGTGGCGCAGATGTCGAGCGGCCGTTCCAGGTTGCCGCCGCGCGTCGTCGCGGTCAGCGCGCCGTGCGGCGTCGTCACCGAGTGCTGGCCGCCGGTCATGCCAAAGTTCAGGTTGTTGAAGACGAGCACGGTGATGCCGACATTGCGCCGCGCGGCATTGATCAGGTGGTGGCCGCCGATGCCGCACCCGCCGTCGCCCATGAGCACGATGACCTTGAGCTCCGGGTTGGCGAGCTTGATGCCCGACGCGTAGGCCACGCTGCGGCCATGCAAGCCGTGGAAGGCGTGCGCGGCGAAATACTGGTCCGACAGGCCAACGCAGCCGATGTCGGTCACGATGACAACCTTGTGCGGGTCCAGTTGTAGCTTGACCAGCGCGGCGTTGAGTTGGTCATTGATCGTGCTGTGCCCGCAGCCAGGACAAAACGGGTACTTCGCAATCTCCGGGTTGCGGTAGGTAGCGAACGTCGTCACCAGGGGTGTGGCGGTATGCGTGCTCATGGAGTCTTCTCTCTCGGCGTCTGGTTTACAGCGCGTCCTGGATCTGGCGCGGCGCGATCAATTCGCCATCGACACGGTTGACGCCGCTGACGGCGGGGCGCGGGTCCAGCGCGTAGGCAATGCGCTCGATTTCAAGCCGGTACTGGCCGTGGTTCAATTCCGGCACGACGATGCGCCGGTGCGCGGCGAGTGCGCGGCGCAGCGCGTTTTCCGGCACGGGCCAGAGCGACTGCACGATCAGTTGCGAGACGCGCTGGCCGTCCGCTCGCGCATCGGCGACTGCTTCCTGCATGGAGCGCGCGGTGATGCCGAACGATACCACCAGCGTCTCGGCGCCGTCCTGCGGATCATAACGGACCATCTCGATCTCGGCGGCATGCGCCCGAATCTTTTCGTAAAGATGATTGTTGAGCCGCTCGACCTTTTCCGGCTTCTTGGTGAGCATACCGCGTTCGTCGTGTGTGCTGGTCGTAAAGCGGACGATGTTCTGCGCGTCGCCGATCGCCGCAAACGGCGGTGCGGTTGCCGGCTCGGTGAGCGGGTAGGGCAAGAAACTGCCGGGCGCGGCGACGGTGCGGGTGCGGCGTTCCGGGGTCAGGTGCTTGAGTGCGGCGTCCGTATCGAGCGTGCCCTGCGTCATCACCGTTTCTTTGTCGGTCGCCAGGAAGACGGGTGTACGGAAACGCTCGGCGAGATTGAAGGCGTGCTGCGTGAGCGTGTAGCACTCCGCCGCATCGGACGGGCAAAGCGCGATGACCGGGTAACCGCCGGACGTGCTCCAGCGCAGGAACTGCACGTCGCCCTGGGCGACAGTGGTCGCGCCGCCGGTGGCCGGGCCCAGCCGCTGCACGTCGACGATGACGAGCGGTACCTCGCCCATGAGGGCGAGGCCGATATTCTCGGAGTAGAGACTGATGCCGGGGCCGGCGGTGGCCGTCATGGCGCGCGCGCCGGTCATGGCCGCGCCGATCGTCATGGAGATGCTGGCGATTTCGTCTTCCGCCTGGATGCCGACGCCGCCAACTTTCGGCAGTTCGCGAAGCATGTGTATCAGGATCGGCGAAGCCGGCGTGATGGGGTAACCGGCGAAAAAATCGCAGCCGATATCAATCGCTCCGCGCGCGATCAATTCGGCTCCATCAATAAACTCGTACATAGCGGCTCCTCGGGGAGGAATAGGGGAGGCCCGCGACCGAAAAATCCCGTCCGGCCGCGCAAAATGCCCTCGCCCACCAGTATACGAGTGCGCCACCGCGCGTAAAGTGGCAATTGTCACGTTGGAGCGATGACATTTAGCCCGTCCGGGACCGACCAGAGGGGGAGGGTTTAGGTATTATCGCACTGATTTGTGCGCAATTCGAGGCGATTGGGAGGTTGTGAGGGGACTGAGATCATCGACTGAGCGTGTCTGGAGATGCCTACCACCTCAACCGGACGCCTCCTGCGAAGAGTGACTGCCGTCGATGGTCAGCGTGTTGTGACCTTCACGGTGCCCAACACGAATGCATCGTTGGGGAACTGGCTGCCATCGGCACGGAACGCCGGTATGCGCGCGGAGGTCGCGGGATCGTAAAGGCCAGCCAAGACCACGTAGGATCCAGGCCGCAACTCCGGCGGCAGCATGATCGCATAGCGATCATCGATCAATTCGCCAGCGCGCCACGTATCGGTCGGACGCAATCCAGCAACCGGCTCATCGTCGGCTTGCGCGACCGGCTGCCCGCCGGAATCGGCCACGTGGATAAACACCTTGTACCGCCGGTCGGTTGGGCTGTCCACTTGCCAGCGCAGGTGCACCGGTATCCAACTGCCGGGCAATACAGTCTCCGGCAGTGGCGCGACGCCCGTTAGCATGGCCAGATCATCTGCGCGCGCCCGTATCTCCGCGAATGGCACGTCCGGGCTGAGCATGAACGGACGCAGTCGCACGTTGGCCATCCATCGCGCTGAGAGGGGATAGGCGATATGTGCCAACCTATCTTCGCTGACACTGGCCGCCTGTCCCCAGAAGACGCCCCATACACGCGAAACGCTTGAGGGTAGTGGTTGCGTGACCGGATCCACATAGGGCAGCGTGCCCGGATAGTACTCATCCAGCACGCGCCGCGCTTCCGGGTTGGAAAACACAACGGCGTCGCCAACGCGCCCCTCGGCCAACAGCGTCTTGCTGATCGCATAGAAGGCCGTGTCATCGCGCTGGCGAGCGCGGTACACTTCGAGGCGGCTAAGTGTCGCCAGCGAGCGCCACGTTGCATCATAGCCCTCTGCCGCAATCAATCGCGGATCATCCGGAAGCCCATCGCGCAGGCGGTAGATGCGGGTCTGTGCGACGCCGTCCACCGTGATTGTGGCCCACAGGCGATGCGTGGTGAGCAGATCGGCGGGCACGGGTTTGCGATCGCGGCCCGGTTTTTCCGGAGGAGCGACAATGAAGAATACGGGCCGCGGGGTTGCCGGAGTCCACTGGTGATTGAGGTAGAAGTCCATAATACGCGGATCCGTGCTGTTGTGCTCGCCCCGCATCGCCCCCGTCTCGTACATCACGGCGATAGCCCGCCATCCGCCGCGATTTACCAGGAAGAACGACGACGAGATCAACCGTGGCGATGCCAACTGGCCAAACAACGCCGGTGTGTCCGACGCCTGCGCGTCAAGTTTGCGAGGAAGATAGGCGATGTTTTGCAGCGCGTCGTACGACACGAGCGCAACGAGCCATACGCCGACCAGCACCGCAACTACGATCCGCACGGCCCGCGTATTTGCCGCGGACCAACGCGCCTGGGCGCCGCGTGCGACAAGACGCATGCCCTCGACGGCGCCGAGCAATAGCGGCGGCAGGCCAGCCAGGTAGTGATCATTCGGCGAGGCCATGAAGAAACCGGTGAAGCCGAACGTGACAAACGCAACGAGCGCGACGGAGCCCCAGAATGCGTCCGGTACCCCCTTCCAAAGCAGAAACAATCCGAAACAGGCAAATGGCACAAGGCTCACGTTTGTCCCGGCAACCGAGAGGGCGTCTGGTTGGACGACAGCCAGCCCGGTCAGTAGTACGCATGCCAGGTACAGCGATGCCGCAACGCGCGGTGTGCCGGATCGAAGGCGCATCCGTCCATACACCGAGAACAAGGCAACCGCGAGCGCCGCCAGAACAATCGCTTGCTGGAGCGCAGAATTGTAGTCCCACTGCTCCCAGAAAAAGTCGTTCAGGTGGTTGAATGGGGCATGCGACAAATCCAGACGCTGATCAAGGTACCCTTCCTGCATCTCCCGCGCGTTGACGGGCAGCGCCAGCAACATCACGTAGTAGGGCACGCTCACGGCGAGTGCGAACGAGGCCAGCGCAAGTCCGCCGAGCCATGTGGAACGGCAGCGCAACGTGCGATGGTGTGCCTTCACAAACAGGTAGCCAATGGCGGGGACGAAGAAGGCGGCGAAGTAGTGGCCGAGCAGCGCCGCCCCCAGCAGCACGGCACAGAGCACCCAGTAGCTGCGCGCCTCGGGCTGGCGTCGGCGCTGGTACGCCCGCAACGCGCACAGCAACCCCAACTGGCCCATGGCGAGTACGAAGCCCTGAAACTGCAACCAGCGGACAAGGCCGGTCCACATGCCGAGCGAAAGCAACAGCAATCCGGCGATGAGGACGGCGGCCGGTCGCAGCCGGCTGCGGGCAAACAGCACGAACCCGGCAACCGAGATGAGCGCGCACAAGGCTGCGGGGAGGCGCAGAACGCCCTCGTAATAGCTGTCGGTCAGCCGCATGAACCATGCGGCGAGTATGATCTGCGCGGGACCTTTTGGCAGCGCGAACAGCGCCGCGGCCTTGCCGAACAGCAGATCGGTAGCGCTGCTCACGATCCAGTACTCATCGAACAGGTACTCGCCATGGTCGAGACGGGCCAAAAGGAGAAACGCGCCTGCCACTACAAGCACGGCGAACACGGCCAGAAACGGACGATCGACGCGCCCCGGCGTTCTCGCCGCGACGGGCGCGCGTTGATCTCGCCATGCCGCCATGAACGCCAGGATGAGCGTGAAGGCGCTTGAAACAAAAGCCAGCGTAAAAACCGAAATCGGCACGCGCGTGAGGAAAATGCCCCAGAACAGCAATACGGATAACGCGACGCTGGCGCCCGCGGAAAGCACGCAACGCTCGGCCAGCGCCATGCGCGTCCTGCGCGAGAAGAGGAGACTCACAAATGCAGAGCCAGGAAGCACAAAGACGAACAGCAGTGCGCCCGCCACCCGCGCCTCAAGCGGCGCGGGCAGAAACACGCACGCATTGGCGCTTGCGGTCAGGATTAGCGTTGCAAAGAGGTATTTCATCGACTGCGTTTTGGATGCCGCGATTCTGAAGCGCGCCTGCCCAGCGGTTATTATACCCGTGCCCGGCGATTGAGTGCGCGGGCCGCCCATGCTACAATAGTCGGGCAATCGTGGGCCGTCGCTTGAACCAGAGCAGGTGTGAAGTGCAATCGCAGTCGCCGGCGCCAAAGCCAGCAACGGGGATGCGACTGTCGTTCGCTCGCATGAGCGCTTGTGCCAAATCACATTCGCGGCGTTCGGGGCCGGGCGCGAGCCAAAGTCCCCGTACCTGGCCCGCGGCGAGCAGCCGGTCGATATGCCAATGCGGGTGCTTGTCTGCGCGCAAGTGGCGTGCCACGCGCGCTCGCAAGCCGCCCGGCCCGAGCGCACTGCCAACATAGACGTACCAGCCGGGCGGAAAGTCGTGCACGCCCAGTGCGCCGATCGCCAGCCGTATGCGCCGGGGCAGGCGGATGAGCAATGCATAAGTACCGGGCGCGCCATTTGCCAATTGGCGTTCCCAGCCGTCCAATACTTTTACTTCACGAAAGGATGTTGCCATGCTTGCTGCCGATTCTCACCTTGATCTGGGTTGGAGTTCCCTGCAGTGGAACCGCGACCTCGAACTTTCCGCGTACACGCTGCGCGCCAGCGAATCAGCGATGACCGAGAAGGGGCGCGGGCAGAACACGGTCTGCCTGCCAGAGATGCGGCGCGGCCGCGTCGCGCTCGCGTTCACGACCGTGCTGGCCCGCTCGACCGGCATCAAGAACCCGCACATTGACTACGGTTCGCCGGCGCAGGCGCATGCGATCGGCATGAGCCACATCGCGTACTACCGCGCGCTGGAGCGTCTCGGGCACGTGCGCGTCATCACCGATCTGGCAGCATTGAACAGACATATCAAGGAGTGGGAGTCCTGGGATGCGGCGCACAAGCAGCCGACCGATGCCACGCCGCCGCTGGGTTTCGTGATCAGTATGGAAAGCGCAGACCCGATTCTATCTCCCGGCGAGCTCGGACAGTGGGCCGAGGCGGGCCTGCGCATCATCGGCCCGGCGCACTACGGCCCCGGCCGCTATGCCGGCGGCACCGGCACCGAGCTCGGGCTGTCGAAGATCGGCGTCGAGCTCGTGCGCAAAATGGACCGGCTCGGCCTGATTCTGGACATGACGCACTTCTCCGACCAGGCATTCTGGCAGGCGGCCGATATCTTCAAAGGACCCGTGCTGGCCAGCCACAACAACTGCCGCGCGCTCGTCCCGCACCAGCGCCAGTTCAGCGACGAGCAGCTCAAGTGGATCATCGCGCGCGGCGGCGTGATCGGCGCGGCGTTCGACATCTGGATGCTGATCCCGGAGTTCAATCGCGGCGCTACGACCAACCGCCAGGCAAGCATCGCGACCGTCTGCGATCACATCGACCATGTCTGCCAGTTGGCGGGCAGCGCCCGGCACGCAGCGATTGGCTCCGACCTGGACGGCGGATTCGGCCGCGAGCAAGCGCCACACGATCTCGACACGATCGCCGATCTGCAGAAGGTGGGCGAGATCCTGTCTGGGCGCGGCTACAGCCAGAGCGACGTGGCGGCGATCATGTATGGCAACTGGGTGCGGCTGCTGCGCGAAGCGTGGGGCGCCAAGGCCGCCAAAGCACCGGCGCGTAAAGCGGGCGCGGGAACGCGCAAGTCGCGGTGACGCTTTCGGCGTACGGCGCGGCGGTGACGTCGACCGACAGAGTCGCTCAGGTGGATGTCCAGGCTCGGCCGCGGGGCCTTTCCAAAATCGGAATAGCCCTCTCCCTAACCCTCTCCCGCGACGCAGAACCGGCGTCGCAGGCGAGGGAATCAGCTCCTTCCCCTGTTCGCGGGGGCTGCGAACGGGGGAAGGTTGGGAAGAGGGCATTCTGTCCACGACTTTGGACAAGCCCGAGTTCGGCCGTGAGCCGACAAGCGCAGGCGACCCACTCGATGTATAATACTAACTCGGGTTAGCCAAAGCGCAACACTTCACTCCAGTCCCACATCGCAGAGATCACAATCATGAAAAATGCCGTTGCATTCGTGGCAGCTTCGACATTGCTCGCCGGCTTGTTGGTCGCCTGCGACAATAGCAGCGCACCCGCCGGCAGTGCGCCCGCAATTGTTTTGCCCACATCGACGACCACATCGCCTCCGCCTCCAATTCCAATTTACACAGCGACGCCATCCCCGATCCCAACTGCCGCCGCGACCGAGGTTACCCCGGTTCCGTCAGTTATCCCAGCAACTTCAACTCCCGACATAAATGAAGGAACGGCTGAAAACTTGGCACCTTACCAAGTCGTTAAGCAAACGATCGCTCCAACGACAATAACCAATGAAACGAATAAATATGTGACTTATCCGCAGACCGATAAAATGGTAGCAAGCGGTGACTTTGAAGTCCGCTTCAAGCTTGACGTCAAAAGTCCAGGTGTTGATACGGCTGGGGCCAATCCCAAAAACACCATGACGCTTGACCTAAATAAAGGTCGAGTATATTTAGCTAAAAATGGACCAAGTTATGTTATGGCGGTTGTGGATTCTAATCAAGTCATCAATCGAGTGATTATCGGCTCTGATAAGAACTTTCCTAAGGGTGAGTTTACCTTTCGCTTTCTTAAAGGTGGTCAAACCGCTCAAATTATTGTTGACGGGAGAGTTGTCGGCGCCCTGGACATTAGTAAAACTAACTTATTTAATCCTAATGGACAGTTCACTTTAGGAGTTGAAGCAGCCCCGAAAGCTGAGGATATTTTTTCAGCTACTGTTGCCGTACCGAAGGGACAGGAGGATAATATTAAACCTTTTGTTTCAACGCCAACTCCCCCAAAACCGGAGAGTACTCCAATTCCTCGGGCAACTCCAGTATTACAACCCGATAATGCGCCGTATAGTGTCTTTACCGAAATGGATAAATTTACGACAATAACCTCCAAATATCCGACTGTTTTTAATAGTCAAAACGGGATTCAGTTAACTGCCCCGATGAACTTAATTTCAAGAGGCGACGCCCGCAAATATAAGCCGGGTAATCCTACGTTTAACGGAATCGCTGTTATTAATTCATTTGACCCCGCGACTAGGGGCATTGATCTATGGAGAGGTACATTTAGAACAGGTAATATTGTCCAGGTCCTTGGTCAGGGAATGGTTGGAAATGAGCCATATGAGCAACTTCTTGTTCGGTTACAAAATGGACAGATGGCCATATATGATATGCCTTTAGCTAACGACGCTGGAGGAATTCTCGTACCGGCATATAAATCTTATCCTGGGATTGACAGCCCGCCAAGTGTTGGCGTTATTCAAACACATCTTTCAATGATTAATCCAAAAATTTTCGAGGAAGGGGATTTTGTAGCCTTTTTGGAAACACCTAACTCTGCATTTGTAACCCTTCCTAATGGCACTTTATACAAACGATTGGAAAAAAATCTATATGTCTTAATTGCTTCTAATAATAACCTGTACGGCTACCTTGTGCCTTGAATTTTGTTTCAGTTTTGATAGTATTGATTCAAAATGGCTAAGGCTCCTTCGCATTGTAAATCCAACACCCACGCCAACCGCGGCACCAAGCACAAGTTGCCAAAATGGGCAGAATCCATGACTGGCCAATCCGGCTATCGGGTTTGATGGGGTCACCACGAAGCTCAAGACTTCCTACCACGATTATCTGGGGTGCTACCCGGTCTTCCGATCTGACAAAGCATTGCTATTTGTGAGAAGGGCCATAGTAATTGTGCCTATTGGCTTGAGCAACGTCTTTGGATGATCCTCGTCACCAGCGCGACAGTTGTAGCCGGCATCGTTGATGCCGGGTGCCTTCCGCGACCACCGGTCGCAACTACAGGTCGCGCGCGTAGGCGCGGAAGAGCGGCCGGGTCAGACAGGTCGGACCGCCATCGCGGTTGAACGAAATCTCCTGGCCCTCGTACTCCCACACGTCCACGCCGCGCTCGCGCAGGTTGCGCACCGTGACTGGGTTGCCCTTGAGCATGATGACCCGGTTGGGCGCGACCGCCAGAATGTTTGACGCCTGCGTCTTGAACTCTTCTTCCGGAATGGGTAGCAGTTCGACGCCGCGGCTGTGCAACAAGTCGACCAGGTCGATTGGCATCAGCGGCAGATGCACGACCGCCAGTTTCTCGGAGACCGGGCTGATCAAGGACAGCAGATGCAGGATCTCGCCGCCGCCACGCCAGTGCGGCAGCGTCACCTTGACCACCTCCGCGATGCTGTCGAGCGCATGCTGCAACTGGCGGATGCCGTCGTCATTGGTGCGGTAGGTGCGCCCGACGACCAGAGTGCGCTCGTCGAGCCAGAACGTATCGCCGCCCTCCAGCGTGCCCTCGCCGCGAATCGTCGCCACGATCGGCACGCCCTCGGCCATCATCGAGTGGGCCAGCGCGTGCTCCTCGCCGCGCCGCAACGGCTTGCCCATGCGGCAGACGATGGCGCCCTCGCCGCACATGATCACCGGGTCGTAGACGAAGATCGAATCGAGCCGCTCGCGCTGCGGGTCGCCGACGAACAGTACCTCCGTCCCGGCCTCGGTCAGCAATTCGACGAAGTGCGCGTGCTCGCTCGCCACCCGCGCCAGGTCGGGCGGGCGGTAGTAGCCGAACTCGCGCCAGGCTTCGGCCTCGGCCTTCTGCTCGGCCGGCCGTTTCACCATCACGCGCCGCAGCGGCGCGACCATAGACGTAACACCGTAGCGTTTTGGCATTGTGGCCTCATGTCGTGCGCTGGTAGTTGGGCGACTCCCTGGTGATGACAATGTCGTGCGGGTGGCTCTCGATCAGGCCCGCGTTGGTGATGCGGCGCAGGCGTGTCTTCGTCTGCAGGTCGGCCAGCGACGCGGCGCCGGCGTAGCCCATGCCGGAGCGCAGGCCGCCCACCAGCTGGTAGACCACGTCGCGCAGCGAGCCCTTGTACGGCACGCGCCCCTCAACGCCCTCGGGCACCAGCTTGCCGCTGCCCTGGCCGCTGCCATAGCGGTCCTTGCCGAAGCCCTGCATGGCGCCGAGGCTGCCCATGCCGCGATATTCCTTGAAGCGGCGGCCCTCGTACAGCACGATCTCGCCCGGCGACTCGTCCAGACCGCCCAGCAGGCTGCCCAGCATCACGGTATTGGCGCCGGCCACGATCGCCTTCACGATGTCGCCGCTGAACTTCACGCCGCCGTCGCCGACAATCGGGATGTCCTTGCGGCGGGCGACGCGCGACGACTCGAAAATGGCCGACATCTGCGGCATGCCGGCGCCGCTGATGATGCGCGTGGTGCAGATGGAGCCGGCGCCGACGCCGACCTTGATCGCATCGGCCCCGGCGGTGATCAGCGCCTCGGCGCCTTCGGCGGAGATGACGTTGCCGGCGATGACCGGCAGGCTGGGCCAGTGCGCCTTGATTCTCTCGATGGCGCGCACGACGCCGAGCGAGTGGCCGTGCGCCGTGTCCACGACCACGACGTCAACGCCTTTGGCCACCAGCGCTTCGACGCGCTTTTCCAGCTCCGGGCCGACGCCGACGGCCGCGCCGCACAGCAGTCGCCCGCGGCGGTCCTTGGCGGCGTTCGGGTATTCGCGCTTCTTCTGAATGTCCTTGACCGTGATCAACCCCATCAGGTTACCGTCGCCGTCGACCAGCGGCAGTTTCTCGATGCGGCGCGACTGCAAGATCTGCTTGGCTTCTTCCAGCGTTGTACCGACGCGCGCGGTGACGAGGTTGGTGCTCGTCATAAATTCGCTGACCGGGTGCGACAGGTCGTCCGGCTCCACGAACCGAATATCGCGGTTGGTCAGGATGCCGACCAGCCGCTTGTGCCCGTCACGGTTCTCGGTGATCGGCACGCCGCTGATGCGAAACTTGTTCATGATATCTTCGGCGGCCTGCAGGCTGGCCGTCGGCGGCAGCGTGATCGGGTCGGTGATCATGCCCGACTCCGAGCGCTTGACCTTGTCGACCTCATCGGCCTGCGCCTCGATCGACATGTTGCGGTGAATAATGCCGATGCCGCCCTCGCGCGACAGGCCGATCGCCATCGGCGCTTCGGTGACGGTGTCCATGGCGGCGGACACGAGCGGGATATTCAGGTGGATGTCGGCGGCGAGCCGCGTGCGCACATCGGTCTGATCGGGCAGCACTTCGGTATAGTACGGCATGATCAGCAGGTCGTCGAACGTCAACGCCTCGTGGACCGTAAACAGTTCTTCGTTCATGTTTTTCTCCTCCATATAAGCCGACGCGCCCGCTCAATGAGGGCGCGCTGGCATATTTATCGTGCCATTTTGCATCTATCCGGCTCTTTGCACAAGTTGGCGCAGCGCACCGACGAGCAAACCGTGCTCGACGGCATGTACGCGCTGGGACAACAACTCCAGCGTGTCGTCGGCGTGTATCGGCACCACAGCCTGGGCCAGCACCGGCCCGTTGTCCACGCCCTCGTCGGGCACGCGATGGATCATCACGCCGGTTTCGCGCACCTCGCCGCGCCGGTATGCGTCCAACGCGCGCCCGATCGCATCGGTGCCGGGAAACATGCCGGGCAGGGCGGGATGCAGGTTGATGATCTGATTTGGGAAGCGTCCAATGAACGCCGACGAGAGGATGCGCATCCACCCGGCGAGCACGACATAGTCGGGGCGGTACGGCTCCACGAGGTCGGCCAGCGCGGCGTCGTAGACGCGCCGTTCCTGTGCCTTGCGCTTGGCCAGCACGAGCGCCGGGACGCCGGCCTTCCGCGCGCGTTCCAGCCCGAAGGCGTCGGCGTTGTTCGATACAACGGCCACGACCTGCGCCGGCAGTTCGCCGGATGCGCAGGCGTCCAGAATCGCCTGCAGGTTGGTGCCGTTGCCGCTAATCAAGACGACGAAGCGTTTGGGTGACGTCATTGGCATGGGAGCGATCCGTCAACAGTGAACGGTGAACAGTGAACAGTTCATGGCGTGGTTCCACTGTTCACTGTTGACTGTTCACTTTCCAGGTGGGCCTTGCGCGATGCGCCGCTGCACGACGCCGTACACGTCGGGCTGGTCGTTGGCCATCCAGCGCGATTCTATCCACCAGGTCGCACCGGCAGCGGCCCACGGCTGTACCTGCGCGGCGGCGCGTGCCAGGTCGTCGCCGGGCGTTTCGCCCTCGACGATGATATCGAACGGGCTATCAGGCGAGCGGTGCTCCCTGACGTAGTCGCGGATGGCGCGCACTTCATCCACGGTCGCCTGGCGTGCTTTGGGGTCCAGCACCTGCGGCAGGATGCCGTCGAACTTCAGCGCTCGCGCCATCGACTTTTGGCTGCCCCACGCGCCGACGACCCAGATCGGGATGCGCGGCTGCTGCACGGGCGGCGGGGGCGGCATGAATCCGAGTTCGTGCACATGGTAGTGCTTGCCCGCGTACTTGAACGGCTGCCCGGACCACAGTCCCGTCAGAACGTCGAGCCCCTCGTCGAGCAACTCGGCGCGCGCCTTGCGGTCGGTCACCTCGCCGAACTCGGCGAAGCCGGTGTCGACAGCGCCCAGCCCGACGGACAGGATCGTGCGGCCATTGGAGAGGCGGTCAACCGCGACCGTCTCGCCGGCCAGCTTCCACGGGCGCATGCGCGACAGCGGCGAGATCATGGTGCCGAGCCGGATGCGCTCGGTCTGCATCGCCGCGGCGGCCAGCGAGACCCAGGCATCGACGCCCCAGACCGGCTCCCAGACGAAGAAGCCGTCCCAGCCGGCGCGCTCCGCATCGCGCGCCAGATCGGCGGCGGCACGCGCATCGGCAAACGGCATTACAAATCCGTATTTCATCGCCCCTCCAACTCGACGCCGCGCGCGCCGGCAGCCAGTTCGCCGATGATATAGGTCTCTTCGTTGATTTGCGACCGGAACGCGGCAACATCCTCGCGTGCCACGACGACGACCATGCCGATACCCATGTTGAAGACGCGAAACATCTCTGCGCGGTCGATTTCGCCGCGCGACTGAATGACCTGAAAAAGCGGCGGCACCGGCCAACTGCCGGCGCGCACGCGCGCTTGCACACCGTCCGGCAAGACACGCGGGATGTTCTCGATGAAGCCCCCGCCGGTCAGGTGCGCCAGCGCCTTCACGGGCGAGGCGTCAGACGCCAGCGCCTGGGCGAGCACCGGCAGATACGAGCGGTGCGGGGCCAGCAGCGCGTCGGCCAGCGGCCGGCCAATCTCCGGGAAAACCGTGGCCAGCGGCACGCCGTCGAAGATGCGGCGGATCAGCGAGTAGCCGTTGGTGTGCGGACCGTTGGACGCCAGGCCAACCAGCACGTCGCCCGGGCGGACGCCGGCGCGCGGCAGCATGCGGTCGCGCTCGACCACGCCGACGATGGTGCCTGCGACGTCGAACTCACCGGCCTCATAGACGCCGGGCATCTCCGCCGTCTCGCCGCCGAGCAGGGCGCAGCCGGCGCCCCGGCAGGCCTCGGCCATGCCGGTGACGATCTCCGCGATCATCTCAGCGTTGAGCCGGCTGGACGCCACATAATCGAGGAAGAACAGCGGGCGCGCAC
Organism: Chloroflexota bacterium; assembly: GCA_016235055.1. Taxonomy (NCBI): domain Bacteria; kingdom Bacillati; phylum Chloroflexota; species Chloroflexota bacterium. The sequence goes on from JACRMK010000057.1 coordinate 24,868, forward strand.
CCTGCACCAGGATGTCGTTGACACAGTGGTTGACGATATCGTGCCCGACCGAGCGGTAGCGCCCGGCCTGCGCGGCGATCTTGACCTTGGTGCCGACGCCGTCCGTGCTGGCGACCAGCGCCGGGGCGCGCATGCGCTGAAGCTCGGACGCGTCGAACAGGCCGCCGAATGCGCCGATGCCGGACAGCACGCGCGCGTCGTACGTCGAGCGCACGGCATCGCGCATCAGCGCGACGGCGCGATTGCCGGCGTCGATGTTGACGCCGGCGGCAGCGTAAGTGCCGGGCGGCGGTTGCACGCTCATGCGCCGGCCTCGCGCTTCAAGGCCCGCGTGCCGATGTCGCGCCGGAACTGCGCGCCCTCGAACTGGATGCCGTCCACGGCGCGATAGGCGCGGGACAACGCTTGCGCGATATCGTCGCCCCAGCCGGTGACGGCCAGCACGCGCCCGCCGGCGGTGACGACGCGGTCGCCATCGGCGCGCGTCCCGGCATGAAAGACGAACGCGTTTTCAATCGGGCGATCGAGTCCGCTAATCGGCAGGCCGGTCGGGTAGCGATCGGGGTAGCCGCCCGATGCCATGATGACGCACGCGGCCGCGCCGGACTTCCAGCGTACGTCCACATCGGCGAGACGGCCATGCGCGCACGCCTCCGCAACGTCGAGCAGATCGCTGTCGAGCAGCGGCATGAGCGCCTCAGTCTCCGGGTCGCCGAAGCGGCAGTTGTATTCCAGCACGCGCGGTCCGTCAGCCGTCAGCATTAGCCCGGCGAAGAGCGTGCCGACGAACGGGTGCCCTTCCGCGCGCATGCCGTCCACGGCGCGCTGCAAGATCGACGCGCCCAACTCGGCGGCGAGCGCGGGCGGGCAGGCGGGCGCGGGAGCGTCCGCGCCCATCCCTCCGGTATTCGGTCCTTCATCGTTGTCGCGCTGGCGTTTGTGGTCCTGCGCCGGCGGCATGACACGCACGGTCGTGCCGTCGCAGAAGGCGAGCAGCGACACCTCTTCGCCGCTCAATCGTTCCTCGATCACGACCTGGTCGCCGGCCGTGCCGAACGCGTGGTCGAGCATAATCTGGCGCAGCGCCTTTTCGGCGTCGTCGGCGCAGTCCGGCACGATGACGCCTTTGCCGGCGGCCAAGCCGGACGCCTTGATAACTACGGGATAGTCGATCGCAAGCAAGTGCCCCACGGCGTCATAGAAATCCGTGAACACGCCGAAGCGTGCGGTCGGAATGCCGTGCCGTGCCATGAACGCTTTGGCGTACGCCTTGGACGCTTCGATCTGGGCGGCGGCGCGGGACGGGCCGAACACGGCCACGCCGGCCGCGCGCAGTTCGTCTGCCAGACCGGCGGCCAGCGGATCTTCCGGGCCGACGATGACGAGCTGCACATCGTTCTCGCGGGCGAAGGCCACGAGTGCCGGGGTGTCGCTGGCGCGGATCGGCACGTTTCGCACGCGGCCGCCGGGCAGTGCGGCGGTGCCGACGTTGCCCGGCGCGACGAACAGCGCGGTCAGCCGCGGCGACTGCGCCGCCTGCCAGGCCAGCGCATGCTCGCGGCCGCCGGAACCGACAATCAGAACATTCAACGGGAGCTCCCTGGCGCGGTTCAGCCGCGAATTGCCTTCTCGAAGCCGGTCTTGGTCTGCGCGAAGTCGATGTCGATCGGGTAGAGGCCGGTGAAACAGGCGTGGCAGTATCCTTCCTGGCGGTCGATGGCGCGCATCATGCCGGCGAGCGACAGGAAGTGCAGTGAATCGCAATCGAAATGGTCGCGCATCTCCTCGAGCGTCATGCGGTGCGCTACCAGTTCGTCATAGGTACCCATGTCCACGCCCATGAAGCAGGGATGGGCGATGGGGGGACAACTGAGCCGCAAATGCACCTCGCGCGCGCCGGCTTCGCGCAGGAGCTTGACGAGCGGCCCGGCCGTATTGCCGCGCACCACGCTGTCATCGATCATGATGACGCGCTGGCCCCGCACGTTGTCCGGCAGGGCGTTGAACTTGAGCGCGATCCCCTGCTTGCGCAGCGAATCGGTCGGCTGGATGAACGTCCGGCCGATGTAGCGGTTCTTGATGAAGCCGTCGTTGTACGGGATGCCGGCCGCGCGCGCATAGCCAATCGCCGCCGGCACCGACGAGTCCGGCACCGGCACGACGACGTCCGCCTCGGTCGGGCACTCGCGAGCCAACTCCTCGCCGAGGCGCTGGCGCACATGGTGCACGCTCAAGCCGTCCCAGAACGAGTCCGGGCGCGAGAAATAGACATGCTCGAAGACGCAGCGCGCCGGCTGCTCGGCGGCGGGCATACCCTGGCGAACGCGCAGGTTGCCGGCGTTCAGCGTGACGATTTCGCCGGGCTTGACTTCGCGGATGACGTGACAGCCAAGCGTGCGCAGTGCGCCGGTCTCGGATGCGGCCGCGTGCCCGCCGCTCGGCAGACGGCCGACGCTCAGCGGCCGGAAGCCCCACGGGTCGCGCACCGCAAAGACGTCTTCCTGCGTCAGAATGACCAGCGAGTAGGCGCCATGCCACTGCTGCATGGCGTTCTGGATGCGCTCCTCCCAGGTATCGCCGGGCGCGCCGGCCAGCATCATGGTGATGACCTCGCTGTCGGACGACGACGAGAGACCGACGCCCCGCCTGAGCAATTCGCGGCGCAACTCGCCAATGTTGACGAGGTTGCCGTTGTGCGCCACCGCCAACGGCCCGTGCACCGTCTCAATCAGGAACGGCTGGGCGTTGCGCGCCGCCGACGAGCCGGTGGTCGAGTAGCGCGTGTGGCCGATGGCATAGTGGCCCTGCAGCGGCGCGAGGCTTTGCGGCGTGAAGATCTGCGTGACCAGCCCGACGTCCTTGTGAATGTGCGCCGTGACGCCGTCCGAGACCGCGATGCCGGCTGCTTCCTGCCCGCGATGCTGCAGCGCGTGCAGGCCGAAGTACGCCATGCGCGCCACGTCTTCGTTCGGCGCGTAGATGCCAATCAGACCGCACTCTTCGTGCGGGCTGTCCGACTGGTATGGATTGGTCATATGGGGTCCTCCCTCTCTTGCGTGCACCTCACAGGTCTCCAGGACTTGTGAGGTGTTGCTCACCGATCAGTGCCTGCACCCGCGCAACAGCGTGCTTCAGTTCTTCGGCGCTGTCGCGCAGCAGCGTGACATGCCCGACCTTGCGGTTTGGGCGCGGCTCTTTGTCATACAGGTGCAGGTACGCACCCTGAATGTTCAACACGTCGATCATGGGCGGGATGATGCCGACCAGATTGACCATGGCGGCGCAGCCGCGCGCCTCGGTTGATCCGAGCGGCCAGCCCATGATGGCGCGAATATGATTGGCAAACTGGCTGGTCTGCGCGCCTTCGATAGTCCAGTGTCCGGAATTGTGCACGCGCGGCGCCATCTCGTTGACCAGCAGGCGCCCGTCCATTTCAAACAGCTCAATGGCCAGCACACCGACATAGGATAGCGCATTCAACGCCTGTGTGGCAATCGCCTCGGCCTGCGCCTGCAAGTGCGCGCTGTCCGGCGCCGGCGCGAGCGACAAGCGCAGGACGCCGTCGCGGTGGTGATTCTCGACCAGCGGATAGGTCGCCACCGCGCCGTCACGGGAGCGAACCGCCAGTATCGACAACTCGTGCCGGAACGGGACAAAGCCTTCCAGAATCAAATGGGCGCCGCCGAGCGCCTGCCATGCCCCATCCAATTCAGCATCGGAGCGCAGCACGACCTGGCCTTTGCCATCGTAACCGAGTCGCCGCGTCTTGAGCACGGCGGGCAAGCCGATCTGCCGCACGGCCGCCGTGAGCGATGCGCGATCATCCACAGCGGCAAAAGGCGGCGACTCGATAGCGAGCGACCGGAAAAACTGCTTCTCGACGAGCCGGTCCTGCGCAACGGCCAGCGCGCGCGCCGGCGGGAATACCAGGTGCGTGCGGGCCAACTGCTCCGCCACGGCGACCGGCACATTCTCGAACTCGTACGTCAGCACGTCGACGCTGTCCACCAGTTTGGCCAAGGCGTCACGATCGTCGTATGCGCCGGTGATCTGCGTTGCCAGATGACGCATCGGCGCGTCGGGCGACGGGTCGAGGAAGCGGAAGCGCAGGCCGAGCGGCAATCCGGCCAGCGCCAGCATGCGTCCCAACTGCCCGCCGCCGAGCACGCCGACGGTCGTTGCGCCCGTCATGCGCTAGGCCGCGCCCTCGCGCGGATCGGGATGATCGAGCACCGACTGCGTCTGGGTGGCACGGTAGACCCTTAGCGCCTCGCGGATTTGCGCGTCGCCATGTGCCAGTATCGCGGCAGCGTACAGCGCGGCATTGACCGCGCCGGCGCGGCCGATCGCGAATGTCGCCACCGGAACGCCGGCCGGCATCTGGACGATTGACAACAGCGAATCCATGCCGTGCAGCGCCTTCGACTCGACCGGAACCCCGAGTACAGGCAGAATAGTATGCGCGGCGACCATGCCGGGCAAGTGCGCCGCGCCGCCCGCGCCGGCGATGATCACTTTGAGGCCGCGCGCCTCAGCCGTGCGCGCATACTCCGCCAGCAGGTCCGGCGTGCGGTGCGCGGAAACGACGCGCGTCTCGTAGGCCACGCCGAGTTGTTCCAGCGTCTGCGCAGCGTGCTGCATCGTCTCCCAATCCGAGCGCGATCCCATGATCAGGCCAACTTGTAGCGTCGCCATATTACGCTATCACCCCCGCGCGGCGCAAATTGTCTGTCAGTCGCGGCTCGACCGGGTACGCGCCGAGGCGGAACGGCCTCCCCGTCAGCATCTCGTAGATCGTAATGTAGCGAATGCTCGCCTCCACCCAGAGCTCGTCCGGCATGACGGGCGGCTCGCCGTCGCCGCGATAGTCGTACCTGGCGTAGGCCAGCCGCACGAACTCTTTGTCGAAGTTCTCCGGCTCCTCGCTGTGCGCAAAGCGTTCCGGGTACGACGCAGCCAGCCAGAAGCGCGACGAATCCGGCGTGTGCACTTCGTCGATCAGCAGCAGCCGCCCGTCGGTTCCACGCCCGAACTCGTACTTGGTGTCCACGAGGATCAGCCCGGCGCGGCGCGCGACCGCCTGCCCGCGCCGGAAGAGCGCCAGCGCGGCGACCTGGATCGCCTCCCAGGTCGCCGCATCGACGAGGCCGTGTTTCACGACGTCGGCGCGCGTGATGCGCTCGTCGTGACCGGTCGCGCCGCCCTTGGTGGTCGGCGTGATGATCGGCTCCGGCAGCGCCTCGTTTTTGTAGAGTCCCTCGCGGAAATGGTAGCCGTAAATCTCGCGCTCGCCAAGCTCGTATCGGCGCCAGAGCGCGGTCGACGTTACGCCGGTGATGTAGCCGCGCACGACGACTTCCACCGGGAACGGCACGGCTTCGCGCGCGATCAGCGCGTTGGGGTCGGGCACGGCGATGACATGGTTGGCGACGATGTCCACCGTCTCGGCAAACCACCAGCGCGCCAGTTCGTTAAGCGCCTGCCCTTTGAACGGCACCTGCGCCAGGATGCGGTCGAACGCCGAGAGGCGGTCGGTCGTGATGAGCAGCCGCCGGTCGTTGCCCAGCGGGTAGCTATCGCGCACCTTGCCGGCCACGCGGCCGGGCAGCGGCAGATGCGTTTCGCCCAGCGCCAGCGGCAGGTGCGCGCGAATCACGCTGGAGTCGATCATAGACCCTCCGCGTAGCGCACGCCGTTCACAAACAATGGCAAGCCCATGTGGCCGCTTTCCCCCCGTGTCCAGCGCGGATGCTGGTAGGCGTGCAGATGATCTTCGGGGTGGGGCATGAGCCCGAGCACGTTGCCGCGCCGGTTGCATACGCCGGCGACATCGCCACGCGAACCGTTCGGGTTGGCGGGATAGGCGGCGCCGGCAGGCTGCCCGTCATGTCGCCGGTAGGTCAGCGCGATCTGTTCCGGCGGCAGCGCGGCCGCGTCGCTTAGGACGAAGTTGCCTTCGCCATGCGCGACCGGGCACTCGATCAGATCGGTCAGGCCGCGCGTCCAGATGCAAGTGGACGACTGCGGCGCGAGTGTGACCCAGCGGCACTCAAACGTTCCCTGCGCGTTAAACGTCAGTGTGGCCTTTGCGCCGGCGGCAGGGAGGTCGGGCAGGAGGCCGGCCTTCACGAGCGCCTGGAAACCGTTGCAGATGCCGGCGACCGGCCGACCGCTCTCCACAAAGGCCCTGACTTCGTCGGCGAAGTAGACACGCAAATCGAGCGCCAGCAGCTTGCCCGCGCCTAGCGCATCGGCGTACGAAAACCCGCCGGGCAACACCAGCATCTGGTAGTCGCGCCAGTGTCGCTCACCGCGCCGCAACTGGTTCAAGTGCACGATCTCGGCCGTGCCGCCGGCCGACTCGATCGCGTGCGCGGCTTCGTGGTCGCGGTTAGTGCCGTCGGCATGCAGAATCAACGCGTTCGGTTTCATCAGTTCACCTGCCCGTCATGCGTCCACGCCGCGACGAGGTTGTCGACGGCCGCATCGATCAACGGCGTGCCGGGACCTTCCACGACAAAGCGGACGCTCGAGGTTACGACGCCAATCCGCCGGGCCAACGCGCTGTCGAAGTGCGACTCAAAGGCGGCCGCGTCGGCTGTTCGCACTTCCACAAGCAGCGCGCCATTGGTCTCGGCAAAGAGGTCGCCGGGGGCGCTGGTGAACCGCATACCGAGCCGTCCGGCGATTGCCATTTCAGCGGCGGCGACCGCGAGACCGCCCTCGCTGAGGTCATGGCAGGCGCGGATCAGACCGGCCTGCATGGCGCGATGCACGGTCGCATACATGGCTGGCGCATGCGCCGGCAGTCCCGGCACAGCGGCGTTGTCGGCTGCAGCACCTAACCGGTATAGGATGTTGCCCGCTTCCTTGGCATCCATGCTTACGGCGTGCTGCACGTCCTCGATCAGTCCGATTGCCGAAATGAGCAGGGTAGGCGGGATAGCGTGCCGCAGACCGTCCGCGCCAAGGTATTCGTTATTGAGCGAGTCCTTGCCGCTGATGAACGGCGCGCCGTAATGGAGCGCGGCATCGTGACAGCCGCGCGCGGCCTCGACGAGCGCGCCGAGCGTCTCCGGGCGATTGGGGTCTCCCCAGCAAAAGTTATCCAGCAGGGCGATGCGCGACGGATCGGCGCCGGCGGCGACGGCGTTGCGAATCGCCTCGTCCACCACGCTCACCGCCATGCGATACGGGTCGACCGCGCCGTATGCGGGGTTGATGCCGCAGGCCAGGACGATGCCGCGCGTGCCGCGTGTGCCGATTGGCTTGAGGACCACGCCGTCAGACGGTCCGTCGCACGCCGCGCCTGCTAGCGGTTTGATGACGGTGCCGCCCTGCACCTCGTGGTCGTAGCGCCGGATGACGTCGGCTTTCGACGCCGTATTCGGATCGCCGAGTATGCGCAGCAGGCGCGCCGTGGCGTCGCCATCGGCAGGGGCAGCCAGTGCGGCCGGTTGGGGCGCCGAGGCGACCAGCGAGCGGCGCGGCAGGCCATCGTGCAGGAAGCTGTTGTCCAGATCGAGCACCGCGCGGCCATCATGGCGCACGACGAGATGCCCGCTGGCGTCGAACGCGCCGATGTCGGTCAACTCGATGTCGAAGGTGTCGCACAGCGTCTGCAGCGCGGGCACGTTCGCGGGCGGAACGGCCAGCACCATGCGTTCCTGCGCCTCGGACAGCCAGATCTCCCACGGCGCAAGGCCGGGGTACTTGAGCGGCGCGCGCTCAAGCTCGACCTGCGCGCCGCTCTGACTGGCCATCTCGCCGACGGCCGACGAGAAGCCGCCTGCGCCGCAGTCGGTGATGGCATCGTACAGCCGTGCGTCGCGCGCGCGGGTGATAACCTCGATCAGGCCTTTCTCGACGATCGGGTCGCCGATTTGCACCGACGCGCCGGCGACCTCGCCGGTCTGGGCATCCATCGTCATCGAAGAGAACGTCGCCCCGCGCAGCCCGTCGCGGCCGGTGCGCCCGCCGAGCACGATGATGCGGTCGCCGGTGCGCGGCTCGCGCACGTGCGCGCCTTTGGGCGCCAGGCCGACACAGCCGCAGAAAACCAGCGGATTGGCCGTGTAACCGGGATCGTACACGATCGCGCCGCTGACCGTCGGGATGCCGATCTTGTTGCCGTAATCCTGAACACCGGCCACCACCCCGGAACGGATGCGGCGCGGGTGCAGCACGCCTTCAGGCAGGCTGTCCGGCGCCACGTCCTGCGGGCCGAAGCAGAGTACGTCGGTCGCGGCAATCGGCTTGGCCGAGACGCCGAGCACGTCGCGAATGACGCCGCCGACGCCGGTGTTGGCGCCGCCGAACGGCTCGATGGCCGACGGGTGATTGTGCGTCTCGACCTTGAATGACACCTCGTACTCGTCGTCAAAGTCGATGCTGCCGGCGTTGTCCACAAAGGCGGAACGCACCCACGGCGCGGCGATCTGCTCGGTGGCCGCGCGGATATACGTCCTGAGAATCCCGTCGACGTCGCGGTCGCCGTAGCGGATTTGCGCCTTGAACGTCTTGTGCACGCAGTGCTCGCTCCAGGTCTGGGCGATCGTCTCGAACTCGACATCGCTCGGATCGCGGCCCTCGGCGCGGTAATACGCCTGCATTGCCTGCATCTCCGCGAGGTTGAGCGCGGCGCGGCGTTGGCGCGATAGCTCGGCCAACTCGCCGTCGTCTAGTTCACGCAGCGCGATGGTCTCGACATGCCCCGATGCCGTGGCTTCCTGCGGAAATATCGGCTCGATCTCGCCCAGTGCGTGGCGCTGGATGACTTCGTTCGCGAGCAAGCGGCGCGCCAGGGCGCGCAGATCGCCGTTGGATAGATCGCCAAACACCACGAAACGGATGCCGGTGGAGGCGTGCCGCACGCTCTGCACACCGATCATCAGCGCGCAACGCATGATTTGTTCGGCGACCGGATCGGTGACGCCGGGCCGGAGCGCGACTTCGATGACATGCCCGCCGACCGCCGGGCGTACTGCGCCGGGCGTGCGCCATTCGGCATTCTGGGTGACCGGGTCGCTCAACAGTTCGGATGCCAGTCGCGCCCGGTCGTCGCCCGAGAGGTCGCCGTCGATGAAGTAGAGATCGCTGACCGTCAGGCCGCGAACACGCGTGAGGCCAAGCGCGTGCGCGTCGGTCAGCAGGCTGGCGGCGCGCGGTTCGCGCTCGGACCGGGCGGTAACAATCAGGCAATGAATGGTCATGACGAAATCACAAATCCCATCATCCAAATCCCAAACTACCGGCGTACGATCGGCTATACTGCGGTCGTCCCTCGCAGCTCGGCGACATGGCTGACCCCTGCTTGCTTGCACGCCGCGACAAGCGCGCGACAGATCTGCCGGGGCAGGGAGGGACCGGCGTAAACCAGCCCAGTGTAGACCTGCACCAGCCACGCGCCGGCCCGAATGCGCTCGATGGCGTCGGCCGGCGACACGATCCCGCCCGCGCCGATCAACGGCAGTTGGCCGTGTGTGGCGCGTGCGATGTGCCGGGTGACGGCCAGCGCTCGCGCGCACAGCGGCGCGCCGCTCAATCCGCCACGCAGATCGGCGTAACGGGCCGCGATGCCGTCCCGGCTGATGGTCGTGTTGGTCGCAATAATACCGTCGAAACCCGATGCCGTGATAGCCGCCAGCACGTCGTCGATCTCACCCTCTCTCAGGTCAGGTGCGATCTTCACCAGCAGTGGCACGCGCCGTGGCAACTGGTCGCGCACGCCGGCAATCGCCATGAGCAGGTGCTCCAGCATGTCGCGCGCCTGCAACTGGCGCAGTCCCATCGTATTAGGGCTGCTGACGTTGACCGCGACGTAGTCGGCATACGCATGCACCCGTTCCAGCAGGGCGCCGTAGTCGTCGGCGGCGCGCTCGAGCGGCGTGTCCTTGCCCTTGCCGATGTTGATGCCGAGTCGCGTTGTGTGATTTGCAAGCGGTTCCCGGCCGAGCGATTCCAGCAACGCATCGACCCCATCGTTCGGGAAACCCATGCTGTTGATGACGGCGCGTGACTCGCTGACGCGGTGTATGCGCGGCCGCGGGTTGCCAGGCTGCGGGATGCGTGTGACCGTGCCGACCTCGACGTGGCCGAAGCCGAGCGCGCCGAGCCCGGTTACCGCCGCGCCGTTCTTGTCATAGCCGGCAGCGATCCCGACCGGGTTGGTAAATGTCAGGCCGAGCAACTCGGTTTCGAGCCGGGCATCATGGTACCCGCAGGCGGCGCTCAACGCGGCGCGCACCACGGCCAGCCGCCCGGCCAGGGCGAGCGCGCGGAGCGTCTTCTGATGCGCGTCCTCGGCGTCGAGCCTGAACAGTAGCCGCCGGATCAATCCGTACATGGCGGCGCGCTAGAATGACCCGTCAAGGTACGCCCGGACGTCGTTATACTGCGCCTCGCTGATGGCCCGGCTGTCGCGCCACGCGTCCAGCAGGTCGCCGATCTTTGCGACGGCATGGAAGGCGTAACCGGCCCGGCCCAGTGTGTCGGGCGCGCCCTGCTCGCGGTCGATCAGCACAATGATGTCGCGCACGACGAGGCCGGCCTCTTCGAGCTTGCGAATCGTCTCGATCTTCGTTTCGCCGGTGGTGGCCAGATCGTCGATGATGGCCACGACCTCGCCCGGCTCATACACCCCCTCGATGGACGCGCGCGTGCCGTACTCCTTGGCCTCGCGGCGCGGGTAGATCAGCGGGCGGTTCATTTCGAGCGCGACGGCCGTCCCGATCGGCAGCGCCGCGTACGGGATGCCGACGAGGCGGTCGAAGCTCAGATTGCCGAGCAATCCGGCATAGGCGCGCGCTACGCGCCGCAGCGCGTCCGGATACGACACGAGGCGGCGCATGTCAAGGTAGAAAGGCGAGATCAGCCCGGATTTCAGCTTGAACTCGCCGAAGCGTACGCAGCCGGATGTGACCAGGTCGGCGGCCAGGTCGGCCAGCGTGTTTTGCATTCCCAATCCCCCTGTGTGACCTAATTATGAACGCCGCGCGGCGTTGATCGCATCCCGCGTGCGCAGCGCCTCGGCGCGCGGGTCGTGGGCGCGCGCGATGGAGCGCGACGCGCTGATGAGCACGCCCAGTCCGTCGGCGCGTATCCCATGTTCCACCGCCATGCGCAGGTCGCCGCCCTGCGTGCCGACGCCGGGCACCAGGAACCAGAGGTCGGGCGCCAGCGCACGCACGCGCGCGAATACCTCGGGGTATGTGGCGCCGACAACGAGACCGACGTTGCGGTGCGTGTTCCACGCCTGGGCGTGGAGGGCGACCTGCTCGTACAGCGTGGTGACCTTGAATGACGAGTCGGCGGCGAACTGCGCGAAGAACTCGGCGGCCGGCCGGCCCCCCGTGTCCAGCACGCTCATGTTCTGGAATTCGTCGCCGCCGGCGTTGGAGGTTTTGCAGAGGATGAACGCGCCGTACTCCGGCCGCACGATGAACGGCGCGACGGCATCGCTGCCGATGTACGGGCTGACCGTCACCGCGTTTGCGCCGAGGCCGTCAAACGCCGCATGGGCGTATGCCGCCGCCGTGTCGCCGATGTCGCCGCGCTTGGCATCCAGGATAACCGGGATGCCGTCCGGCACGTGCCGGATCACGTCGTGCAGTGCGAACATGCCATCGGCCAGAAACATCTCAAAGAACGCACTGTTGGGTTTGAACGCGCAGGCCGCCTCGGCGGTCTCGTCGATCAGGCGCAGGCACTCGTCGCGCGCGATGGCTGCGCTGGGCGCGCGCGGGTCGAGGCCGACGCACAGCAGGCTGTTCTGTTTGCGCGCCGATGCGTTGAGCAGGTCATCGAAGCAGATCATCGGGTCTTATGCTTTCCCCAGCACCATCGCCAGCAGCGCCATGCGCACGTACAGGCCGTACTCCATCTGGCGGAAGTACGCCGCGCGCGGGTCGGCGTCCACGTCCATGTCGATCTCGCCGACGCGCGGCAGCGGGTGCATGACGATCATGCGCGGTTTGGCGCGCTGCAGCGTCTTCGGCGTGATCACGTAGGCATCCTTGACTTCCTCATACTGGTTCAGATCCGTGAAGCGCTCTTTCTGCACGCGCGTCACGTACAGCACATCGGTCTGCGGCAGCACCGCGTCAAAATTGGCGTCCTCGGTCTGTGCCATATTGCGCTCGCGCAGTTCGGCCACCAATTCGGGCGGCATGCGCAGGATCTCGGGCGACACGTAGTTCAACTTCGCGCCGTAAAGCGCCAGCAGGCGCGAAAGCGAATGCACCGTGCGGCCATACTTGAGGTCGCCGAGCATCGTCACCGTCAGGCCGTCGATATTGCCGAGTTCCTCGCGGATGGTGAACAGGTCGAGCAGTGCCTGCGTCGGATGCTCGCCGGTGCCGTCGCCGGCGTTGATCAGCGGCTTGCGCAGGTAGCGCGCGGCCGTCGCGGCGGCGCCGGTATCCGGGTGCCGCAGCACGATCAGGTCGGCGTAGCATTCCAGCGTGCGCACGGTGTCGGGCAGCGATTCGCCCTTGGCGACCGACGAGTAGCGCACTTCGTTGATCGGGATGGCCGAGCCGCCGAGCCGCTCGATCGCCGCGATGAACGAGGACGACGTGCGGGTGGACGGCTCGTAGAATAAATTCGCCAGCACCTTGCCCTTCAAAAGGTCGAAGGTGCCAACCCGCTCAACCATCACGCGCATGTCTGCCGCCACGGCGAACACGTAATCGAGATCGTCGCGCGAGAACTGCTTGACCGACAGAATGTGCTTGTTGTAGAAACGCCGGTCGCTTTTCTCCCCGAAGGGCAGGTGCGTCGCCGTTGCCGTTGTATTCATGGTCATGTCGCTCCTGGTTCGTGTTTGCGTGTTCCTGAACTAGCCGGCAATATTGCGGCCGGTACCGGGCGCGGCCAGCACCGTGCCGTTGCGGTACGCATCCTGCCCGCGCAGCACCACGCGCTCGACGCGGCCCCTCATGGTCCAGCCTTCAAAGGGAGTCCACTTGGCGCGCGTTTGCATAGTCGCGCCCTGTGCCACCCACTCGGCATCGGGGTCAATCTCGACCCATGTGTCGGTCTGTTCCTTCAGATTCAGCAGACTGCGCGGATTGACCGCCATGCGCTGGATCAGTCCGTCGAGCGTCAGTCGCCCGTCATGCACCAGTCGCAGGCATAGCGCGAGCGCGGTCTCCAGTCCCGGGAAGCCGGGGGGCGGATTGTCCGAGTCTTTCTCGGCCAGCGTGTGCGGCGCGTGGTCGGTTGCGAAGCAGTCCACGATGTCCAAGTTGGCGATCAGCGCGTCGCGGTCGGCGTCGGTGGCGAGACGCGGCCGCACCTCGCCGCGTCCCGATCCGATCGTCGGAATGTCAGCATCGGTGAGGAACATGTGATGCGGCGTCACCTCACAGGTGACCTGAAAGCCCTTGTCCTTGGCCTTGCGAATCAGCTCGATCTCGTCTTTGCGGCTGACGTGGCAGATATGCACCGAGCGACCGGCCAGGTTCGCCGCGAGGATGGCGGCGCCCACCGTGCGGCCCTCGGCGTGGCAGAGGAGCGGCGAGGCGGCCGGCCAGTTGGCGGCGTGCTCAACCAGCGCGCCCAGCTCATCCAGGCGCAGCGGTCCGAACGTCTGGTCGAGATACATCTTCATGCCGCTGACGCGCCCCGTAAATGTTTTCGCCGTGGCGGCGTTGTCGGCCCCCGCACCAAAGTAGAGGCCGTAGTCGCAGCGCGCTTTGGCGCGCGCGGCCGCTTCGGTGCGCGCCAGCGTCTCGCCATCGGTCAGCGGTGGCGTGGTGTTGGGCATGGCGCATACGACGGTAAAGCCGCCCACCAGCGCCGCCGCGGTGCCGCTATCGTAGTCTTCCTTGTGCGTTGCGCCCGGCTCGCGCATGTGGACGTGAATGTCAACGAGACCCGGCAGTTTCAGCGTGCTCATCGATCCCTCCCGAGGTCACAAGAAAAGAGCCGATATTTGATCGGCTCTTGGGGGAATGCAAATGCGGCATTGGAGCAGTGCGCCATGACAGCGCGCCGCCCGTCTATCGGCGTGCAAAGGGACAGCGAATAATCCAGACCGTGCATTAGGCGTCATTGTAAGTAGGAAGCAGCCTTGTGTCAAAAATGGCGAGCACTGAATACCGCGAGCTACCAGTAGTTGGTGGGAGCCGGAAGCGGTATTTTGTCTGACTTTGCGCCGACAACCGAGGGAATATAATGATACCTATAAACGAGGAATCGTCGAATGGAGGTTGAACCTATGCTCCGCACATCCGTCAAGCACGTAGTCGCGACGTTGTTGGTAGTCTACGCACTGGCCGGTTGCGCTTTTGCCGCACAGGAACAGGCGCAGGCACTGATTGTCAGTGGAGAGTTGGCCGCCAATGCCGGTAAGCTAGATGAAGCGGTCGCGAATTTCAGCCGGGCCATCGAACTTGACCCCACTTCTGCTACCGCTTATGACGACCGAGGCACTGCGTATTCTCAACAAGGCAGAACCGAGCTTGCATTTGCGGACTATAACAAAGCCCTCGAGATAAATCCCGGCTATGCGCTCGGCTACTACAATCGCGGCCTACTCCATGCCAGTACCGGCAATCAAGCCCAAGCCGTATCTGATTTTAGCAGGACCATTGAACTCGATCCGAAGAATACAAAAGCGTACTATAGTCGCGGCGTCGTCAATGCCCAATTGGGACGGGCGGAGCAAGCTATAACCGACTATAGCAAGTCAATTGAGTTGGCACCTACATTCGCTGCGGCCTACAACAATCGCGGCAGCGTCTATTTGCAGCAGCGCAAATTGGATCAGGCCATAAATGACTTCGATCGGGCAATAGAAATTGATCCTGGTTTTGGGCGTGCCTACAATAACCGTGGAATCGTTGGTGCACAGCGGGGCAACATTGATCAAGCGATTGCCGACTTCACATCCGCGATCGACCATGAGCCTGCTTACGCAAGCCCATACCTGAATCGTGGCAGAGCCTATCGCCAGAAAGGACTCAGTTCGCCAGCGATTTCAGATTTTGAGGCGTACCTGCGTTTGATGCCCGATGGAGATTCGCGCCTGCAAATCGAAGCATGGCTGCGCGAGCTCAAAGGGCAATAGCGGCCCTTATGCCGACAGCGCCAGTTCGGCCGCTTCTTCCGCGCAGCCCCACGAGCAAGTGATGACGGGACCGCCGGCGTCGCTCAGTCCACGGTGAACCGGCAACGCGGGTGCCCGGTCGCGATACACTCGATCTCCTGCACCTTCACCGGCCGGCGCCAGGCTTCTTCGAGAAACCCCGCGAGGTAGCCAGCGATCGGGTGACAGACCGATCGTTTCTGGGTGGGCACGGCCGACGCGAGGGTCGAGTGCTCGACGTTGATGAACAGCTTGGGGTCCTCGCGCATGAGTGTGGCGTGACCCCAGTTTGACTGATTGAATGCCGTCAATGCCGCGTCCACCAGATCGTCGCCATCATAACCCAGTTTGTCGCGCAGCAGCCGCGCGCCGCTCAGCCCGCCCTGCTTGCCCGCGGAATAGAGGATGCCGCCGACGCCCATGCCGACGAATTTGAGCGCCGTGTTGTACATCTCGCCAATTGCATTCTTGTCCACCAGAACCGACTCGGCGCGTATGAGGGCCGAAACCTTCTGCTGGCTGATCATATGAGTCTCTCTATGTGATGCGACGATCTGAGATGCCGCAGCGCCATGATGGCACCGAGCATCGATGATGGGTGGAACGGAGACACACCATCGATTCTAGTCCGGCCGGGCGGCATGTCAAGCGCGCTGCGCGTTTGGAGTATGAGTAAAGCTCGTCTGTGGGTGGCTCACCAATACGGTTGCCGTATAGGTCGGACCGCTCGGCGGCACACCGCGTTCGTGAATGGGCGCAGGAGAACGGGCGTATGCCGCGCCCGTTGTCGGGGGGGGCTGTAACCTGCGCGCTCGAACAGGCAGAATATCTGTCCCTACACACTGAACCATAGCTTACCGAAGATTACGAGCGTGTGCAATACTCTAATGCGCACATCCTTCACGGGGTTTTGACTTGTCGTTTTGGGGCCGGCTCAGGTAGAATGTCACCGTTCCGGCAGTACGGTTGACACTGGTACGCCGTTGCGATCGGCTCTATAATGCATATGGTATGCAAGACAGGCAATGACATCAGCTACACCATAGGAGGCCGCGATGGCCAAGCGCAAGATTCTCATCCCGCTCGATGGCTCTGAATTTGGACGAACCATCGTGCCGTACGTGTCGAAGTTCTTTTCACCGGATATGGTCGAGATCGTTCTATTCCGCGCCGCGGCGCACCCGCAGGGCATGACGGGGCGGCCGTCGCGCCCGGCATCGGCCGAGGTTCCCGTGCCGATGTATGAGTCGTCGCGCGACGTCGAGTACATGAACCATCCCGTCTACGCCAGCCAGGAGATGGAGAGCGAGCTCGCCGAGATCAGTGACGAGCTCAAGGCCGAGGGCGAGCCGCTGCGCGCCGCCGGATTCGAAGTCATCGTCGCCGTTCGTTTTGGCGATGCGCAATCCGAGATTGTGAAGTACGTGATGGACGAGGATATCGCGATGGTGGCGATGACCACGCACGGGCGGTCCGGCGTGAGCCGCGTGATGGCCGGGAGTGTGGCCGGTCATGTCATGCGCCATGCGCTGGTGCCCGTGATCATGCTGCGCCCGTTCGCCCCGGTCGATTCGAAGGATGGCGACGGCGGCCGCTAACCCTCAGCGACGCTGGACCAGCGGCCTTGGCGCCGGGTCCAGGCAGACCACCATCGGCAGTCCAGTAATGACGGCTGGCTCTATCCGTGCATAGAGTCGGCCGTCTGCCGTTGCCGGCCGGCGCACGCCATGACGACAGCGGGAGGTATCGCCATGTTGAAACGCAGTCTGGCATTTGCTGTGCAGCTTCTCGTGCTTGTGGCAATCTACATCGCGGTGTTCATCGCCGCCAGTTCGGTCGCGTACCCGATCCTGAACCTGCCGCCGCCGGCCGCCGCGACACAACCGGCCGACGCGTCGGCGTCCGGGGCCGCATTGGGCGCGATCCCCGCCGTCGCCATGCTCAACACATTGGTCATTGCGATCGCCATTGCCCGTGCGCGCTGGCGCGGTCTGAGCCTGGCGGCGGCGCTGGCGTTCGTGATGTTTGCCGTTATGGCGTTCATGACGCAGATCGAGCTGATCGTCTTTCCGGCGGTGCTCAATCGCCTGCCGCCGGGTACGATCCCGCTGGTCATGGTCATGAACGGCGTCCAGGCGCTGGTATTTGCGCCGCTGGCCGTCCTCGTGATGGGGCACTGGCGCCAAAGCGACGCGCCCAGCGGCGAGCGGCACGCGCTTGCCCTGCACCTGGGCGCTTGGCTATGGCGGCTCGCCACGATCGGGGTTTTGTATGTGGGCCTGTACTTTACGTTTGGCTATTTCGTCGCCTGGCGAAACCCGATCGTGGCCGCATATTATGGCGGAAGCGATCCCGGCAATTTTCTGGCCCAACTGGCGAGTGTTGCGCGCGACAACCCATGGCTGTTCTTGTTCCAGTTCGTGCGCGGCATTCTGTGGGCGCTTATCGGCCTGCCGGTTATCCGCGCGCTGAAGGGCGGGGCGGCCGAGTCGGGGCTGGTGCTGGGACTGCTGTTTGCGGTGCTGATGAGCTCGCAACTGTTGTTCCCGAATCCGGCGATGCCGTTTGATGTGCGTATGGTTCACCTGGCGGAAACCGTGCCGTCCAACTTCATCCTGGGCGTAGTCGTGGCGGAGGTGCTACTCTGGCGTGGCCGCACGACCAGTTCATTTTCTCGACCGGCGCCGATTCTGCGCTAACGTTTGCCTGCGGAGGCCAAGGAGACGCGATGCAATCACCCGCACCAATGGAAGCGATGCTGCACCGACCGGCAGTACGCCGCCTGTTCGGCGCGTTGAACCGCTATATGATGGTTCCCTATTTGCGGCTCGGCCTCGGGCCGTTGATCGGCAATCCGTTCACCGGATACATCATGGTGCTGAAGACGCGCGGCCGCAAGACCGGCCGCGTACGCTACGCGCCGGTGAACTATGCGATCCTTGACGGGAATGTGTACTGTCTGTCGGGCTGGGGCGGGGCGTCGCACTGGCTCCGGAATCTGGCCGCGGATCCGCAGGTGGAACTGCTGATGCCGGGCGGCGCGGTCAGGGGCACAGCCGAGGTCGTGACCGACCCCGATGAGGCGCTGCGCGCTGGGCGCGCGGTGCTGATCGCCGGCGGCTTCGCGGGCTTCGCGTTCGGGTTCAACCCGCGCACGGTACCCGACGACCTACTGCGTGCAGGCGCGAAGGACACGCCGGTTGTTCGTATCACGCCGACCGGTCTGGCCGCCGGCGCCAGCGATCCGGGCGGCTGGCTGTGGATGCTGGCCTTCGCCGTCATGGCGTGGCTGGTTCTGGGTCGCCGGCGCTCGCGCTGACGCCCGCCGTGGACCGGCGCGTTGCAAAAAAAGCAGAGGCCGGACGAAATGTTCGGCCTCGTGGTTTCGCAACGGTCGATCGTCACAACTCGTGACGATCGACCGGCGAATAGTGTGCGCGGCAGTTGGCGAAGCGCATATCGGCTATTGCCGCACCCTTCGACTGGCTCAGGGTTCGGTATTTTGTCTTTCGACCGACTCTCGAATTGGCCGATCGTCTAGTTCCTGCGATGCGCTTCGGCGAGACTGGCGTTCAGTGTGATGATGTCGCTCTTGCTCAACGGCAGCAGTTTGCGCCGGCGACCCTGAACGTATACCGGCTCGGTCACGGCGATCACGCCATCTTTGCAGATGTCAATACAGGCCCCGCATTCAATGCAGTACTTCGGGTCGACATAGGCAAAGTCTTCGCCGCCCTGGATGGCTTCCGTCGGGCAGTACATGATGCACTCGCCGCACTGAGGCCCTTCATCCAGGCACTTGCCGGCGATCACGTAGGGATGGTTCATCTGGCTCATGACGGTTCCTCCTCGTGTGATGGTAAACGACAGCTATGCGATTATCCAGTCATAGGGGTTGGCCTACGCCGGCAATTTCTGTCTGGCCCACTCCGCCCCGCGCCGCAGGCCCTGCTTGTTCGGTTCGAGCGCGTCGCGGTGACGCGGCCCGACATGCGCCTCCAGCACCCGGTCGATGGTCTCGATCTGTACGACGCCCGTCGCGCCGATCAGAGCGCCGAGCATGACGACGTTCGCGATCTGCGCGAAGCCGAGCGCGGCAGCCAGGTCCTTGGCGGGCAGCTCCAGCACGCGAATGTCCGTGCGCGCGCTATGCAGAGTGATGAGCGTCGCGTCGCTGATCAGCAGCCCGCCCGGCCTGACCAGCGGCTCATACTTTAGCATAGATGGCGGGTTGAACACAAGGGCCGCCAACGGATTGCGGACCAGCGGCGAGCCGATCTCTTCGTCGGAAATGATGACGGTGCAGTGAGCAGTGCCGCCGCGCATCTCCGGCCCGTACGATGGAATCCACGTCACGTGCTTGTCCTCGGCAAGCCCGGCATAGGCCAGTATCTGCCCGGCGAACAGCACGCCCTGGCCGCCAAAGCCGGCGACGACGATCTCGGTTTGCATGGTTCTCCTCGTCAGCGCCCGAAGACGCCCGCAGTGGCCTTGCCAAAGATGGGCGAGCGCGCCTTGCCGATTACGGCCGTTTCAGCCGGCTGCGCCTGGCGGCTGGGGTGCTCGTCCGATAGCTCTTTGACGCCGGCCGCGACCTTGAAATCGCCAAGTGGGAAGTACGGTATCATCTGTTCTTCAACGACCTTGAGCGATTCGGAGGGGGTCAGGTTCCAGTTGACCGGACAGGTCGATAGCAACTCGACCATCGAGAAGCCCATGGCGTGCTGTTGCACCTGGAACGCCGTCTTGATAGCGCGCCGGGCGCGATGGATGTGGCCCGGCTCGTGCACGGCGCGCCGGACAATGTACGCCGGCCCATCCAACTGCGAAAGCAGTTCCGACATACGTACCGGGTAGCCCATCGTCCCAACGTCGCGACCACTTGGGGACGAGGTGGTGCGCATGCCGGGCAGCGTCGTTGGCGCCATCTGCCCGCCGGTCATGCCGTACACGCCGTTGTTGACGAAAATGACGGTGATGTTCTCGCCGCGGGTGGCGGCGTGCACGATCTCGGCCGTGCCGATCGCCGCCAGATCGCCGTCGCCCTGGTAGGTGAAGACAATCCGGTCCGGGTGCACGCGCTTGACGCCGGTCGCCATGGCCGGCGCGCGGCCGTGCGGAGCCTGCGCGAAGTCGCAGTCGAAGTAGTTGTAGGCAAAGACCGAGCAGCCCACGGAGGCCACCCCGATCGTGATGTCACGGATGCCGAGCTCGTCCAGCACTTCGGCGACGAGACGATGGACGACGCCGTGCGTGCAGCCCGGGCAATAATGCGTGACCACGGGCAAGAGCGCCGCCGGCCGCTCGTAGACAACCTGTAAAGTGTCGGTGTTCATTGACTGTAATCCTCGATAGTCCGTCAGTTACCGGGCGATCGCCCACGGGTGGTCCCGGTCGAACGATGCGGATGGCATAGCGGAGACTATCCTCGCCAGCACCTCGTCGGGCATAGGCACCACACCGCCCATGCGGCCAAAGAACTCCACCGACGCGGCGGCGCCGACGGCCAGCCGCACATCCTGCACCATCTGGCCGGCGTTCAACTCGACTACCAGCACCTGCTTGATCGTCTGCGCCAGCGCGCGCAGCCGGTCGGTCGGGAACGGCCAGAGCGTAATGGGGCGGAACAGGCCGACCTTTGCGCCGCGCGCGCGCGCGTCCTTGATGGCCGACTGCGCGATGCGGGCCGCCGAGCCGAACGCCACGACCAGCAGGTCGGCGTCTGCGGTCTGTGATTCGGCGTAGCGCACTTCGCGGGTCTCGATCTCGGCCATCGTGGCCTGCAGCCGCTGGTTGAGCCGCTCCAGTTCCTCGCCCTGCAAGTAGAGCGACGAGATGATGCGGCGCGGGCGGTTGCGCGCGCCGCTTAGTTCCCAGCCGCGGTCCCGGCGGGGGATGGCACGCATCGGCGGCATGTCAACCGGCTCCATCATCTGGCCGATATTGCCGTCGGCGGCGATAATGACGATCGTGCGGTAGCGCTCGGCCAGCTCAAATGCCCCGTACGTCAAGTCCGCCGCTTCCTGCACGGATGCCGGGGCCAGCACGAGCGGGTGATAGTCGCCGTGGCCGCCGCCCTTGGTCAACTGGAAGTAGTCGCCCTGGGTCGGCAGGATATTGCCAAGCCCGGGGCCGCCGCGCATCATGTCGACCAGCACGCACGGCACGTTCGACGCCGCAATATACGACAAACCCTCCTGCATCAGCGAGAACCCCGGGCTTGACGACGAGGTCATGGCGCGCGCGCCGCCGGCCGCGGCGCCGTAGACCATGTTGATCGCCGCCAGTTCGCTCTCCGCTTGAAGAAACACCCGCTTCAGCCCCGGCATGCGTTTGGCCAGATACTCCAACAACTCGGTTTGAGGCGTGATCGGGTAACCGAAATACGCTTCAAGGCCGCCGCGCACGGCGGCCTCCGCGATCGCCTCATTGCCCTTCCAGAGTTCTTTGGTCATCGTGATTCCTCGTCAGGCGTGCGCCGGCGGCTCAACCGGCCATGGGCAGTTTGCGGCGGGCCGCTTCGCGATAGACGGTAATGGCAACGTCGGGGCAGATGGTGGAACAGAGCAGGCAGCCGGTGCAGGCGCCGTGCGGATCAACAAGCGTGGCGGGCCGGTACCCGCGCGGGGTGAAGTGTTCGGCGATGTGAATGATAGCCTTGGGGCAGACGACGATGCACAGCTCACATCCCTTGCAGCGGTTCTCATCAATCGCGATTGTGCCGCGCATGCGAGAACTCCTTGTCAACGGCCGCATGCCGCGCCCGGTACAGGATCGGGGGCCTTCGCGGTATGCGACATACGCTCGATGGCCGCTGACGTCAGAAAGCGGCAACCGGGCCGCGGTGGATACGGTTGGTGACGCGCCGCCGCGCGCAAGCGTGCGGCCGGCCAATATTAGTATGGCCCAACTGAATATTGCGGTAAGTGTTGAATGTCCCAGGATATTAAGGACATTGGACAAGTGGCAACTCCCGCGAATGGGACTACCCTGTATCAGGTATGCTGGCGTATGGCGCGCGCCGCGCCGGCGTTTGACTCATGAGATCGCGATACCACTTTGGAGGAGAACCTGCATGAAGACTGTGACGCGTGAAGAAGCCCTCGAGTATCACAAGTTACGAGGGAAACCCGGAAAGATTTCGATCCTGCCGACCAAGCCGCTGGCCACCCAGCGCGATTTGAGCCTGGCCTACACACCGGGCGTGGCCGTGCCGGTGCTCGAGATCGCCAACGACCCCGCGCTTGCCTATGAATACACATCCAAAGGCAACCTGGTCGCGGTCATTAGCAATGGCACCGCCATCCTCGGCCTGGGCGACCGCGGCGCACTGGCCTCAAAGCCCGTTATGGAAGGCAAGGGAGTACTGTTCAAGCGATTCGCGGACGTCGATGTGTTCGACATTGAGGTGAACAGCCACGACCCCGATGACATTATCAAGGTTGCGGCAGCGATTTCGCCGACTTTTGGCGGCATCAACCTCGAAGACATCAAAGCGCCGGAGTGTTTCTATATTGAAGAGACACTGAAGGAGATGCTCGACATCCCGGTGTTCCACGACGACCAGCACGGCACCGCAATCATCGTGGGCGCTGCGCTGATCAACGGCCTCGAAGTCGTCGGCAAGCGCTTCGACGAGGCGAAGATGGTGGTGTTGGGCGCGGGTGCGTCGGCTGTCGCGTCGGCGGAACTCGCGATCCGGCTGGGCTTGAAGCGCGAGAACGTTCTCCTGGTGGACAGCAAGGGCGTCGTGTACAAGGGACGCAAGGAGAACATGAACAAGTACAAAGAGCGCTTCGCGCATGAAACGAACGCGCGCACGCTCACCGACGCCATGCGCGGCGCCGACGTCTTCATCGGCCTTTCGGGCGCGAACCTCGTCTCGGCCGACCAGGTCAAGGTGATGGGCGAGCGGCCGATTATCCTCGCTATGGCGAACCCGGATCCCGAAATCAAGTACGAAATCGTGCGTGAGGCGCGACCGGATGCGATCGTTGGCACCGGCCGCTCGGACTACCCGAACCAGATCAACAACGTGCTCGGCTTCCCGTTCATCTTCCGCGGCGCGCTCGACGTGCGAGCCAAGGCGATCAACGATGAAATGAAAGCCGCCGCGTCGAAGGCGCTGGCCGCGCTGGCGCGCGAAGACGTGCCGGACAGCGTGTTGAGCGTCTACGGGCTCGACTCGCTCAAGTTCGGGCCGGGTTACATTATCCCAACGCCGTTTGACCCGCGCGTCCTGCTGTGGGAATCGCCGGCGGTCGCCAAGGCGGCGATGGAGACCGGCGTCGCGCGCAAGCAGATCGACATCGACGAGTATCGCGAGCAGTTGGAGTACCGCCAGGCGACCGGCCAGCGCGTGCGCCACTTCATCCTGAACAAGGCGAAGTCCGCTACACCGGCGAAGCGCATCGTGTTCGCGGAAGGCGAAGAGCCGAAGATCATCCGCGCGGGCGCCCAGATCGAGGAAGACGGCATCGGCAAGGTGATCCTGATTGGCCGCGCCGACGTCATCGACGACAAGATCAAGAACCTCGGGCTCGACTACGCGCCGCAGGTCGTCGATCCGGCGGATTTTGCGAAGCGCGATGGGTACGCCAAGGTTTATCACGAGCTGCGCCAGCGCAAGGGCGTGACGTACAGCCAGGCGCTCAAGAAGGTTGTGGAGCCGAACGTGCTCGGCGCGATGATGGTCAAGATGGGCGAGGCCGACGCGTTCGTGTCGGGCCTGACCTATGAGTACCCGGACGTGATTCGCCCGGCGCTGCAGGTACACCACACCCGGCCGGGCGCGACCACGGTCGCGGGCGTATACATCATGAACATCGGCGACAAGGTCTATCTGTTTACCGACACCACGGTGAACATCGACCCAACCGCCGAAGACCTGGCCGCCATTGCGGTGCTGGCCGCCGACTTCGCCAAGCAACTGGAGTTGGAGCCGCGCGTCGCCATGCTGTCGTTCTCGAACTTCGGGTCGACGCCGCACAACCACACCGACAAGGTGCGCAAGGCGGTCGAGCTCGTGCGCGCCAGCCGGCCGGACATCGCCATCGACGGCGAGATGCAGGCCGACACGGCGGTGGTGCCGGAGATCGTCGAAGAGCGCTATCCGTTCAGCGCGGTGAAGGATGCCAACGTGCTGGTCTTCCCGTCGCTCGAAGCGGCCAACGTGGCGTACAAGCTGATGACGCGACTGGGCAATGCCGAGGCGATTGGCCCGATTCTGTTGGGCATGGGTGCGCCGGTGCACGTGCTGCAGACCGGCGACGCTGTGTCCGACATCGTGCATATCGCCGCGATGGCGGTCATGGACAGCATGCACCGCTGAGTTTCGGTCTGGACTTGACGGCTCGTGGGCGAAAGTGGTTGCCGTCGATGAACGAGCATGCAATGACCGGGGCTGCGCCGAAAGGCGCAGCCCCGGTCTTTAATGCTACGCCCTGTAAAAATCGGAGCGCCGGGCCTGTGCGGGCCCGGCGCTTTCGACAACGGAATATCCCGCCAGCCGGTCATCCGCCTGGCGCAGAAACCACAGATGCTTACTCGTGGTTAGCCCGTCTGCGGCGCGTTGGCTTTGTAAATCGCCACTTCCTTCAGCCCGCCACGCCCCTCGTCCGATAGCCAGAACGAGAAGATCAGCCCGCTCTCCAGTTCGATCTCGCCGGTCACGAAGCGCCCGGCGCGGATGGCCTGTTCGTCGTTCTCATCCGTCTGCGTCAGGAAGGTCATCCGTCCGCCCTTGACCTTCAGGGTGAGCGTTTCGTTGCCCTTCAGCGAGAGGTTTTCGATGCCTTCCCGGTCGAGGTTGCCGTCGCCGTGAAAGACTTCGGTCAGCTTGGCTCGCTTCATGGTTCCTCCTGGATTGGTGCGCATGCCTCCGCCCGGCACGCATCGCGGCGGGCAAGAGGGTTCCGGGTTGCATACCTAATCTACCATCTCAAGTATGCCACACTTTCGCCGGCAGGCCATTTGGCAACCCTACTCGATTCGACGTGACAGTTCAGCAATTCTCATTTTGGAGTCGGCTGCCAATATGCCCCCTCATCCCCTGCCCCTGCTCCCCCGCGCGTGCGGGGGAGCAGGGGAAAAGCTAACGGGGAGGGCAGCGCCACTTTTTCGGCGGGCCAGCTTGCGTGACAAGCGCCTGAGAGCCAGCGCATCGCAAGCGGCATTGGAAAGTACCCGTACAAAGCCAAATTGAGAATTGCTGGTGACAGTTGACCCGCGCGCAGGGATGCGCGATAATGATAGTAGGGTCAACAGGCATACGTCGAAATAGACTACAGGAGGCAACCATGAAAGTCGAAACTGGTAGGCCGGTTGCGACGGCGAGCCACCTGGTGGATCGCCTGTACGATGATGATGGCATGGTCCGGGCGAAGGCGCGCGAGACGATCATCAAGTTGGGGAAGCCGCTGACGCCGCGCCTCATTGCGCTGCTTTCCGAGCCGGGCGACCAGGTGCGCTGGGAGGCCGCCAAGGCGCTGGCCGAGATCGCCGACCCGGCCGCGGCGCCCGCGCTGGTCGGCGCGCTCGTCGATCGCTCGTTCGGCGTGCGCTGGCTGGCGGCGACCGGGCTGATTGTGCTTGGCCGTGACGGGTTGATTCCGTTGCTGCGCGCTCTGATGGCCGACTCCAGCTCGGTCATTCTCCGGCACAGCGCGCACCGGGTGATATTCGATCTGGTCGGGCGCGAGCAACTGGTGCCGATTCTGGCGCCGGTACTGGAGGCGCTGGAGTCGGCGGAGCCGGCGGTGAGCGTGCCGCTGGCAGCCCACACGGCGCTGGAACAGTTGCTGGCGCTTAAGTAGCCGCCTTGCGGCATTAACAACACTCACGGGAAGCCAGAGCGCTTCCCGTTTCGTGTGCGAACGCCAGCGCTTGTGAGCTTCAGGCCGGGCCGGTCGCTGCGCCCTCGGCGCGAACAAGCTGCGCGGCGACCGCGAGTCGCAGGACTTTGACCCACAGGATGCCGAAGACGAACATCTGCTGGACGATGACGCCAGCCAGCGGCGACCAGATCGTGACGGTCGCGCCAACCTGCGCCAGCATGATAAGCAGTGCCGCCTGCGCGAGCAGCCCGAGCACGGCTAACAGTGCTACCGCCGGAAAGTGCCTTGCCACAAAGCCCGCGCTGCGTGCCGCCATTGCGAACGGGTTGCGGCGCTGGCGGGAAACGGCCAGCGCGCGCGCATATTCCCCGATGACGTTGACCAACTGGAGCAGAACGACCGCCGCTATGCCGCCGACCAGCCCGCTGCCCGTTGCCATAAGCGCTGCGCCGATCGCCAGGCCGATGGTACCGGCGATGATGAGCAACAGTCCGAGCACGACAAACGACAGAAAGTAGCGCGCGCCCCCGCGCCAGAACGATGACTGGCCCGCCCACGCCGCCAGCATGGCGCCCGAGATGAAGTTGTACGCGCCGGCGAATACCGCCGTCAGCACGACGGTCGACAGCAGGTACAACGCCGTCAACATCGACGCGCCCTGGGGATTGGACAGCGCCGCCAGCAGCCATGCGTCGGAGCCGCCC
The DNA here is from genome assembly GCA_016235055.1 of Chloroflexota bacterium. NCBI lineage: Bacteria > Bacillati > Chloroflexota > Chloroflexota bacterium. The sequence continues at coordinate 51,498 of JACRMK010000057.1, forward strand.
GTTGCGAGGTCGTTAAGGTATGGGTTGTGCAGCGCGCGATTGTCGATCAGCGGCCAGGTCTGCACGACCGCCAGCATCAGGCTGAGCCCGAACAGCGGCAGCCAGAGCCGGACGCGCCGGGCGTCGCGCCAGGCGGCCGGCAGGATCGACAATAGTCCCGGGCGTGTCATCCGAAAAGCCCCATCCACTGCGATAGCAGTTGGAACCACACCATCAGGCGGCCGGCGAGCGCTGTGGCGGCGTCGAGTTCGATGCGCCGGCTCACAGCGTTGTTCAAGACGTCTGTTTCGGCCGCCAGCTTCTTCTGCGGGTCGATCTCCACGCGGACGATCGGATCGGTCGCGGGCACCGCGAGGCGCGTATCGTCGCCCCGGCCGTCCCACGCCTGCGCCTGGATCCGGCCGCTGGCCAGCGTGAGCTGCACGTCAACGGGTGCATGCACAGTTCCCGTGCGCCGGACCGCTACGGCGCTTTCGGATGGCGTATCTGCGATCTCGCCAACGGCATAGTCGATATCTCCGCCGCGCGCGTACTCGTCGAAGAACCAGCGCAGATCGGCGCCATTCAGCGCCGCTTCGAGGCTGGCACGGAAATCAGCGCCGTTCGGATGTTTCCAGCGGTACGCGTTCAGGTAGTCCGCCAGCGCGCGCTGCATCGCGTTGCTTCCCACCGTGCGCTCAAGCGTCAAGAAGCCGAGTGCGGACTTGCTGTATACCGCGCCGCCATACGCGATGGTCGCGTACTCCCATGCCGGTCGATTGATCGGCTCACCGTCCCCGCCGCGCGCTTGCAAGCTGTCAAGCAACAACGGACTGATGCCGAGCGCCCCGCCCAGCCGCGCACGCGCATTCAGCATGTAGCGCAGGCTGATGTATTCCGTCAGTCCTTCGTCCAGCCACGGCTCGCGCCCTTCGTTGGTGGCGGTCTGCATCGGCCACCACTGGTGGCCCATTTCGTGTGCCACCACGTACGCGATCAGCCCGAGGCCGCCGGGCGCGCCAACGGTGCCGCCGGTGATCAGCGTGGGATACTCCATGCCGCCCGCGCCGCCCGCATCATCGGGCACGTCCACGACCGAGATGCGGCTGTGCGGGTACGCTCCATACCATTGGCTGTACGCCTGTAATGACCCGCTGGCTGCGCCGAGATACTCGTCGCGATACGACGCATGCTCCGGTAACAGGTAGAGCCACACATCAGACGTGGGGGTCTGCTGCGTGTGGACTTGAAAATCCGGCGACGCGGCAAACGCGAAATCGGTCACGTCGGTGGCCGTGAAGCGCACGCGCTGCAGGCCGTTCCCTGCATCGTCCGCGTTGCCGACCGGTTCGCCGACGCCGGCCACCACATACGCGCGCGGCAGCGTGATTTGGACATCGTAGCGGCCGAAGTCGTTGAAGAACTCGCTGTTGGCGTGCCACGGCTCGGTATCCCACCGTCCGCGATCGTAGACGGCCAGCTTCGGGTACCACTGCCCGACCATGAAGAAGGTGTTGTCGCGGCCGCCGTAGCCCGTGCGCGCGAACACGCGCGGCAGTTGGCTCGTCCAGGCCACGTCGAGCGACAGGCTGGCGCCGGGGGCCAGCGATCGGGGCAGCGGCACGCGCATCAACGTATCGGTTATGCTCGCCGTCGCCAACAGATCGACCCCGTCGAGCGCCAGGCGCGAGACCGTGATGTTGCCCGGCGCACCGGCATTGAACGCAAAGCCCCGGCTATCGCCCTTCGATTCGCGCATCCAGACGGTGTCGGGACTGTTGAAGGCGCGCAGGTACAGCCGCAGCCACACCTCGTCGAGCGTGTCGCCCGATGGATTGGTATAGGTGATCCGCTCGGTGCCGGCCACCGTCCGCGCAGCGGGGTCGAGCGCAACATCCATTTGATACGACGCCACGTGCGGCGCATGTGGAACAGCCTGCATTGGCGCGCGTGTCGCGGGCGCGGCGACTGCGGCAGCTGCGATCAGGCATGGTAGAAGGAATACAAGGTAGCGGCGCATAGCCATCTCAGGGCGAGATGCGTTTCTTCACGAGCTGGCGGACCGATGTCCAGTAGTTGGCGGCGAGATCGGGCGCATACGGGTCGGCCTTGCCAGTCGGCACGGAGATCGAAAGTTCCGGGTAGACGCCGTTCTTGATATCGCGCACCATGATCGGATTGGCGCTGGTGCCGACCCACTGCACGCCGCCATCGCCGATCGCCTGATCGACCACGAACAGCGAGCGTGTGATGGTGAGCGGTATCTTCTCGCCCTGCGCGCCGCGCGCGACATACTGGTTGATGGTCTGGAACAGCAGCGACGCAGCATCGAAATCGTATTCAACTTCCTTGTTATCCAGCGTACGGCGCAGGAAGTTCGCCAACCTGGCCCAGAACACGGGGTTGGTCGTCTCGCGTTTTATGTTGTCGAGTACCGCCGTAACGACGATTTGCTTGCGCACAGCCGGCTCTTTGCGCGGATCGTACTTGGTCTTGCCGAGCTGGGCGTTGATCGCCTTGATGAATTGCAGCGTCTGCAAACCGTTCAGTTTCTGCTTGCCTTGCGCGTAGCGCAGCGCGGGGTATTGCTTGTCGGCAAACACGATCGGCGCCGCGTCGAACACGTATGGCACGTCGACGAGCAGCCCGCCGAACACCTCGTCAACGATATTCTTGACGACCAAATCCTGGAAGACCAGTTGGAAATCGACATTGAGCCCGGTGGCGTCTTCCACCGTGGTCCGCGCGAGCGGGAAGCCGCCGGCCAGGTGGGCGCGGTCGAGCTTGGACGGGCCGACTTTCTTGCCGTCGCGCATCATGTAGCGCTCGACTTCGGGCGCGCGGATGTCGTGGTTCAGTGTTACGGTGCTGATCTGCAGCGTGTTCAGATCGAGCGAATAAAGCGTGACATGGCCCTTGTAGGTTGGCGGGTAGGGCGGCTCGTACGTTACGCCATAGCCGGTCACCAGGAAGTTGAGTCGGTTGGCGTTGAACGGGGCGTCGATGCGCGTTGCGAAGCCGGCCGGGTTGGCATCTTGCGCCGCGCGCCGTCGCCGGGCCGCTTCCGCGGCCAGCGGCTTCATGATGTCGGCAACGAAGTTGACCTGTGCCTGTGTAACCGTGGGCGCGGGAATTGGCGTGGGTGCGGGAAGCTCGGTCGGCGTGGGCAACGGCGTGCCAACCGACTCGGCCGCGGGCGTGAACACTGGGGAGACGGCGATCACGGGATCGGTGGTGATGACCACCGGGAGCGGCGCATCGCCTTCGTCGTCCGCGTTCGCGCCGAACTGCGGCAACCACTCTGCGGGTAACAGCATCAGAATGGCGATGCTCAACAGCAAGCAGCCGATCGAGAACGTCAGGAACACACTGACCCAGAAGAGGCAACTGCGTTTCATCATTGAAACCGTGTCCGAGCTATTGAAGTCCGCTAACCGGTGCCCGTATCGGCATGCGATTGCGTTGCGCAGGCCGGCGACGCTGTCAGTGTGATAACCTCACACCCGCAGCCTGCCGTCCCATTGTTCCCGCGCGGCAGAGCGCCAGAGAATCGGCAGCGTGAAACTGCATAAGGACAGGCACGTGCCGCACCATCGTGTTGACATGATTATACTTGCAGGCGCGCTGGCGTGCAACGCGTGGCGACCGGTGGGGTATACCAACGAACTGTCGGAACTCTGCAGTCCGTCATGCCGGCGCGTCGTTGTCCGCTGGCCTCACGCCAGCGGACGGTTAACGGTCAGCGGCGGGAAGCCGCTGACCACCGCCGGCATCCATATCCGCATGTGGCAAGCGTCCAAGCCGTGGTTGCCCAGACTGGATTCCGGCTAAGATCATGCCGAATGACGGGTTGGTGGGCCGCGGCTGGCTTCTTGCCCTCCGACAGTTTTCGGCTATACCCCGACAGGTGATTGCCACGACCGTCGCGGATGGCGCGTATCAAGCCCCCGCAGGTTTTCATAACTTGTGGTCACTGATCGCATGGCGGGCGGACAAAACAACAACCCCCGATCGCTCGGGGGTTGTTGTTTGGCTGGGGCGCAAGGACTCGAACCTCAATCAACTGATCCAGAGTCAGTCGTGCTGCCGATTGCACCACGCCCCAGTGCGGCGTTTATTCTAGCACAGTCCCGCCGATGGCCCAAATACGCTCGGCGTAGTCGTCGCCGCCGGCCGTGCGGCGTGCGTAGGCTTCGACGCGCCGCGCCATATCGGCCGGGCCGCGAAAGGTGGAATGCATCTGCGAGGCGTAGGCGGCCACGGCGCGGATCTTGCGCCGCACGTCGATTGGGTGCGCGGCGGCGATCCAGCCGGCACGGCCTAGCGCGTGCCGGGCGCGGGTGACGGCGCCGCGCGCTTCCGCATAGGGGAAATCCTCGTACCAGAGCACCATGTAACCAGCCGCCAGAACCGAACGGACGGCGTCGCGCGTGAGCAGGTGGTCAACATGTCGCCCGGCACCGAGCGGCGCGACGATGATACTGCTGCGCTTGCCATGTGTGTGCGATTTGATCTGCCGCGCGATGTGTGCGATCAGAGTAGCTTCCGGTGCATAGCCGCGTCCGAACAGCGTACGTCCGGAGTTTACAAGCGGCCGCCCGTTCGCTTTGCGCCGATAGATGGCATCGGGCACGTCGAGATAGACTGGCTCCGCGCCAAGCAGTCGTACCGCTTTGCCGTCTTCGCGCAGGCGTGCCGCAATCGGATCGCGTGGCTCGCCCCACTGGCGATGCTGTACGCGAGCGAACGCGGAGAGGGGAGCGTTGCCCGGTCGGCCGGCGCAGACGGTCAGCACAGCCGCGCGGCGCCCGGTGCGCGCCAGATGGCTGACCCAGCCGCCGCACGAAAGGGCGACGTCATCGAAGTGCGGCGATACGAACAGATAGTCCATGTCAGGCTGGCTGCGGTTGGCGCAACGGCTTGGTGACGGGTTCAGCCGGGTCTGGCGAGACTCGCCTTAATAACCAGAGCAATTGCTGGCAAAACGCGTCATGCGTAACCGCGCCGAAGGTGGCCGGCTGCATATGGTGTTAGACCTCTATTTGTCGCAGAGGCATTTAGGCGGAGTGCTTCGGGGGCACTCCGCCTCGAAACGCGCGTTAACGCAAGTCCCCGAAGCCTGTCTTACGCACCGCCCCGGTAGTCGTTTCTGGCTTCTTGAAGGCACGCGCCAGCACGATCACACCAAGCCCCATCAGCAAGGTCTCAAAGACCGGCAGTTCGACCGACAGATGCAAGACCGAAGTCGTTAACACCAGCCCTGCGCCCAACACGAGCGCGAGAATGCCGACCGCGGTCGTACTGGCTTTGATGGGAATACCGCTCAGCGATCGTGCGGCATTCAGGCCGAGTAAAATCAGGCCGGTGCCGATCAAGCCTGTGCCATTCGGCAAGAATGCGAACAACCAGCGGATGCCCCACCAGAGAATAAGCGTACCCCAAGCAAGCGTTTCGAAATCCAGATTGATTGTTCGTGGCTTGTTCATTTTGTCTCCTAATGAAAGTTGAATCTGGGCATCTATCTTAGGACCCGCACCCACACTCGCCATCTGTTTCGCTAGCCGTGGAGAGGGCGGTGTAGTTTTGGCGTAAGGCGAACTTGTCCATTTTGGCTCCTGCGCCCTTCCTTACCCGTCTTCCGATTTCAACTGCTTCCGCGATCTCCTGCGGTTTGGCCCCGCTTTCCAACGCCATGTTCACGGTGGCTTGCAGACACTGCTGGCAATTTGCGGTGATTGATGCTCCGACGGCTATCAATGCTTGAATCCGATTATCGAGGTTCATTACTGTTCGCTCCTTTCTGACTTTACAGACGAAAGTCATTTGGGAAAAGATACACTCCTAATTCGTCGCCGACAGTGAAGCTGGCGACGACATGCCTGATTCCGCCATGGCTGCTTGAACGGCCACCGCATCCGGCAGCTCATCCTCGACCAGCCGCAGGCGCGGATACAAATAGCCGATCACCGATGCGAGCATAAGGAATAGACCTGCGCTGATGAACAGCAAGCCTGCGCCTCGCCCCGGGCCTACGCCGATGATCTCTCCTAAGCTTCCAGCCAATGGTCCATCCACCCGCAGCAAGGGCTCGAAAACTCCATCGGCCAGCGGCCCGGTGATGAGATAAGCAAGCAGCGGCGTCGCTAGGAAGAACGCTTGCCGGATCGCAAAAACCCGACCCTGCACATCCGGTGCGACTTTGCTCTGCCAGATCGCCTGGTTGGCACTTATAGTGATTGGATAGAAAACAAGGCATAGGAATAGGCTGGCAGTGGCGAGGGGGATAGAGGCGCGCAGTCCGATCAGAGCCATGAACAATCCGACCAACAGCATAGAAACCATCACGGTATGGATGCGGCGCTTGGTGCCGCCCCATGCGCTCATGACGATGCTGCCCACCAGATAACCGATGCCACCAAGCGATAGTGCCATTCCGAGCGTGGCGGTCGAGGCGAAAGACAGGATCATGGGCGTGAATAGCACCGCGTCCAATTCCATCAGGAAATTCGCGATGGAAAGGAACACCAGCAGCGCGAGCAGCCCGGGACGCGCCGTAATGTACGTCCAGCCATACGCCGACTCATGCAGAAGCGAGCCCTTGCCTGCCTGTCCCTCGGCGGTGGTCTCGGGCCTGGGAATGCGGACGAGCAGGAGCGTCAGGATTGCGATGAGAAAAGTCATAAAGTCTGCGAGGATCACGCCCTGAAGTCCGATCGTGCCGATCAGCACCCCCGCGACGAGCGGAGAGACGAGCAGTGTGCCTGCCGACACGATTTGCAGCAGGCCGCTGGCGCGGCCGAACTGCTCTTTGGGGACCAGTTGTGTCGTTGCCGCCGTCATGGCCGGCCAGCGCAGCGTGTCAAAGATGCCGCAGATGAAGATGGCGAGGTAGATGTGCCAGATCTCCAACCGGCCGGCCAGGATCAGCAATGCGATGGAGAGCGTACTGAGACCGCCCCCCGCGTCGCTGATGATCATGACGTTCCGGCGGTCCCAGCGGTCTACCAGCGCGCCCACCAGCGGGCCCAACGCAACTCTTGGCAGGATTATGAACAGCGAAGTGAGCGCGAACTGCGTTATGGAACCTGTTGTCTGATAGACCCATACACCCAACGCGAAACTGGTCATGCCCGAGCCTATGAACGAGATCACTTGCCCGAACCAGACAACAGCAAAAGCCCGCACGCCGACTATGGAGCGCTTGATCGTCGAGATCATGGCTTGCCTCCGAGTTTGCGGGATGGAGGCCGGCCAGTTCCATATCGTCTGATTTTCATGGCATATCATCCCTTTCTGACCTATAGACGAGGCCAGTCGGGAAAGGATACACCCCTAATGTGTCGCTCCAAATTCCTCAATGGCCTTCTTCAGATCGGGAACAAATTCGTTTTCCTCAATCCAGTATGAATCACAATGCCGCACCAGTTCTACCTTGAGTCTTTCTCTGGCGCGATGCAATCTGATCTTGACCGTATCCAGGCTGACTCCCAGAAGTTCCGCGATCTCTTTGTTGCTTAGCCCCTCCAACTCACTAAGCACCAGAACCGGTCGGTAGTTCTCCGGAAGCCTTTCAATGCGGTCCCGAATGCACTCGTTCATTTCCTTCCGAACAAGCTGTTGTTCAACTGAATGCGTCTTTTCCCCGGTCCATACGTCTTTATCATCAACCTCTGCTTCACCGATCTCAGTTGAATTTTCCGATAACCTTTTCCGGAAAGACGGACTGCGTAACCTATCAAATGCGGCATTGGTTGCAATTCGATATAACCACGTCGACAGTTGAGACTCGCCTCGAAATGTCTTCAACGCTCGACTGACCTTTACGAAAACATCTTGAGTCAGGTCTTCTGCCTCGTGCTCGCCCACCAGTCGCAATAGATAGCGAAGTATTCTCGGCTGATAGGTGTCGTAGATTATCTGAAATTCCAATTCGCTGTCGTCCATCCGGTTCTACTCCTATTGAGTTAAGGGCGATTGCGCCTGACTCAATCAATTGACGCGCGGCTTCGCGTGTAAGCAGATGACCGAAGTGGCGTCCGGCGACGCGCATGTGGTGTCTGCTGCCGGCCAGTGCCGTGAGTCGGCGCGCGACCTTAGCGACGAGCGGCGATTCCACGACGTAGCCGCGCCCGAACAGCGAGCCGGCAGAGTGCGCCAGTGGGCGGCTGCGTGGTTTGCGCCGGTAGATCGCGTCCGACACATCAAGGTAGGCCGGCTCTGACCATATAGACGAGGTCGGTCGGGAAAGGATACACCCCCAATTATGTCTCTCGACATTCCTCCAGGGCCTCCTTTAGGTCGGGAGCAAATTCGCTTTCGTCAATCCAGTATGAATCACAATGCTGCACCGGTTTTTCCGCACGACAGTGCCACATCGTCGAAATGCGGCGCGATGAACAGGTAGTCCATCTCAGGCCGGCTGTGCCTGATGCCAGCGCTCGGTCGAAGTCGCTGAGACTGCATCCCGAACCCGATAGGCGGATTCCGCTTCGTCGTACACTGCCAGTATCTGGTCAGCAATACGCTCCCAACCGTAGCTGCGCGCGGCGCGGGCGGCCTGCTGACCCAGCGTGTCGCGGAAGACCTGATCGTTGAGAACGTGGCAAATAGCGTCGGCTAACGAGTCGGGGTCTTTGGCCGGCACCAGAAACCCGGTCACGCCATCCACGACGGTATACGACAGGCCGCCGACATCTGACGCGATGACCGGCGTGCCGCACGCCATCGCCTCGAGCGCCACCATGCCGAACGATTCATAGTGCGAAGGCATCACGACGACATCGGCGGCGGCATAGTACAACGGCAGAATATCCTGGCCCTGCGCGCCGAGAAAGGCCACCATCTCCTGTAACCCGAGCGCATCGCGCATCTGAATCAACCGCCCCATCTCGCCGGTCATGGCGTCCGGGTGGTCTTCGGCGCTGCCGCCGATCAGCATGAGCGACAGTCTGCTGCACGGCATGTTGCCGTTGCGCTGAATGAGCGCGATGGCGTGCAGCAGATCGTCAATGCCCTTGAGCGGCTCCATGCGGCCGACGAACAACACCGTGCTGGAGCCGGCGTCGAGCCCGACTTCCTGCCGGGCATGCGCCTGGTCGGTGGGCCGGAAGAGGGCCAGATCCACGCCGCATGGCACGATGCGGATCGGATCGCCAGGCACGTTGTACAGCGTGACCATCTGGCGCTTGTCCAACTCCGTGGCGGCGACGACGCGGTCGGCCCAGCGCATGATCTCGCGCTCGGTGTCGATGCGCTGCGGGTGTTCGCGCGATTCGTCCGGGCGCGCCACCTTGTCTTTCATGGCGCCCAATGTGTGAAACATCTGCACGACCGGCACGCGCCAGCGCGCCTGCAACTCGCGCGCCACCCAGCCGGACAGCCAGTAGTGGCTGTGAATCACATCGTAGCGGCAGCCTTCCATGTCTGCGAACTCGGCCACCTCGCGCACGAACTCGGGCAGGTACTCGTACAGCCGGTTCTTCTCCTGGTGCTGAAGCGGTCCGGCACAGATGTGCACGACCCGCGCGTTGGGGCCAAGCTCGACGATTGGCGGATGGATCTGGCTTTCGCAGCGCGTGAATACGTCGACGGCATAGCCGCGGCGGCCCAACTCGCGCGACAACTCGCGCACATAGACGTTCATGCCGCCCGTGTTTTTTCCGCCCAGCATGGCGAGCGGGCAGGTATGCACGCTCAGCATGGCAATTCGCTTCAATCCGTCCCTCCAGTACTATCCAGTCGCGCGCCTTTGATGGCGCGCCGCACGATGCTCCGTATATACGCGCTACCCGGCAATCCGAATTGCAGCATCCAGGCGCGCCAGCGTGCGGGCCTGGCCCAGCACGGCCAGTGTGTCGAACAGCGGCGGCGTGACCGTTCGCGCCGTGACCGCTTCGCGTATCAGCGTGAACAGGTTGCCGGGCTTGATCTGCAGCCGCTCCGCCAGCGCGCGCAAGTCGGTCTCCAGCACGGCCGCTTCGAACGGCGACACGACGGCGACGGCGGCGCGCACCGCCTCCAGCGCCGCGCGCGCGGCATTCGGTTGAGCGGCAAACGCCTTGCCGAGCATGGCGTCACGCGTTGGGTGCACATCGTCGACGAAGAAGAAGCCGGCCAGCTCGACCGGGTCCTTGAGCGTCTTGATGCGCGTCTGCACCAGCGGAACCACGCGCAGCAGCAGGTCGTTGTCGACTTCGATACCCGCAGCGTCCAGGAACGGGCGGATGCGGCGCGCCAGATCGAGCGTGTCGAGCGTGCGGATATAGTGCCCGTTCAGCCAGTTCAGCTTCTCCACGTCAAAGATTGCGGCCGACGGGTGCACCTTGTCGAGATCGAACAGGCTGATCAGTTCCGCGCGGGAGAAGATCTCGGTCTTGTCGTCATACGACCAGCCGAGGCGCGCCAGGAAGTTCAGCATCGCTTCCGGCAGATAGCCCTGGTCGCGGAACTCGACGACCGAGGTCGAGCCGTGGCGCTTGGACAGCTTCTTGCGGTCCGCGCCGAGGATCATCGGCAACTGCGCCAGCACCGGCATCTCCCAGCCGAAAAACCGATACAGCAGGGCGTGCTTCGGGCCCGACGAGATCCAGTCATCGCCGCGCGTGACATGCGTGATCTGCATCTCATGGTCGTCGACGACCACGCCAAGGTGGTACGTCGGGAAGCCATCGGATTTCAGCAACACCTGATCGTCAATCGTCTTATTGTCCACCGTCACGTCGCCGTGCAGCAGGTCGTAGTAGGTGGTCTGGCCCTCCAGCGGCACAGCCAGCCGAATGACCGGCACGATACCTTCGGCCGCTTTTTGTGCGCGTTCGGCCTCGGACAGGAAGCGACACCGGCGGTCGTAGCCCAGCGGCAGCTTGCGCGCTTCCTGCTCCTTGCGCATCTGCTCCAGCCGCTCGGGGCTGCAATAACAGCGATAAGCGTGGCCGCGCTCCACCAGCCACGCGGCCCAGCGCTGGTAGCGGTGCAGCCGCTCGGACTGCTTGTAAGGCCCGAACGGGCCGCCGATGTCAGGCCCCTCGTCCCAATCGAGCCCGAGCCAGCGCAGCGACTCCATGATGAGCTGCAGGCCGTTTTCGACCTCGCGCGCCTGGTCGGTATCCTCAATGCGGACGATGAAGCGGCCGCCGTGATGACGCGCGTACAGCCAGGTGAACAACGCGGTACGAATATTGCCGACGTGGGGCGCGCCCGTTGGGCTGGGCGCATAGCGAACGCGAACCGTGGACATGTCGAGGACTCTCGTCGTGCGATTGGCTAGGTTGGTACGAACCGATGAAATGCCGGCGCGCCGTGCTACTCGAACGCGAGCCGCCGGTGCCGCAGCAGGATGCTCTGGATCAGCCCCTGTCCGATCAATATGCTGACCACCGAACTGCCGCCGAAACTCAGAAACGGGAGTGGAATGCCCGCGACCGGCAGCAGGCCGACGTTCATGCCCAAATTGACAACCGACTGGAAGAAGAACATGAGCGCCAGCCCGACCGCAATCAGCCGCCCGTACACGTCGCGTGACAGCTCGGCGGCGCGCAGCATGCGCCACAACACCACGATCAGTAACAGCATGAATGCTGCGCTGCCGGCAAAGCCGAGCTCCTCGCCGACGACGGAGAAGATGAAGTCGGTCTGCCGCGCGCGCAGGAATCGCAACTGGCTCTGTGTGCCGCTCAAGTAGCCTTGCCCGGTCCAGCCGCCGGAGCCGAGCGTGATGCGCGCCTGCAGCACGTTATAGCCGGAACCGAGCGGATCGTTGTCGGGATTCAGGAACGTGGCGATGCGCTGCTTCTGGTAATCGGCTGCGGTGAACGTAAAGATGAGAACGCCAATGCCGACCAGGGCAGCCATGATCAACAGGTAGCGCGCGCGCATGCCCCACATCAGCAGCATGCCGACGCCGATGACGAGGAAAACGATGGCCGTGCCGAGGTTGGGCTGCAGGTACACCAGCGCGGCCGGAATGCTCATCAAGACCAGTGCGAACAGGATATGATACCAGCGCTGCGAATGGCTGTCGCGATCGGCCAGGAACTTGGCCAGCGAGATGATGATCAGGATTTTGGCGATTTCGGACGGCTGCACCGGCAGGAAGCCGAGGCTGAGCCAGCGCTGCGCGCTGAACTGCGACTGGCCGCTGGCGGCCACCAGCCCCAGGATGCCGACCGCGGCGATGTACGGCAGGAACGGCCAGAGCTCCCAGAAGCGGTAGTCGACCAGGGTGAAGATCAGCATCAGCACGATGCCGCCCACCACATACAGCAACTGGCGGACGTAGAACTCGTCCATCAACTCGCCCTGCGGCGGCGCGGCGGAGTAGATCATCCCCACGCCGAAGGCCGACAGGATGAGGACGCAGGCAAACAGCACCCAATCGAAATGGCGGAACAGTCGCAACATGGCTCGCCTGGTTTGCGTCTCTCGTTATTTGCGTTTGCGTTTCGGCGCAGCATCGCGCGGGCCGACGATCGGGATGTCCGCCGTCAGCTTCTGATAGCCGCGCCCGCTGGTCAGTTTGATTTCCATCGACTGCTCGTCGATGGTGACGTGCCTGGAGATCACGGCGATGATCTCGCTCTTCAGGGTCTCCATCAGCTCCGGTGACAGCTTGACCCGGTCGTGCACCAGCACGAGTTGCAGACGCTCTTTGGCGATTGCGCTGCTGGACGGCTCGCGGCGTCCGAAAAGACGGTCGAGGATGTTCATAAGGCTCCCTTGGCGCTCGTCAATTGCCGCGAGGGCGCAGCATCCGCCCCAGCCGGTTCCAGAGGCCGTCGTCGTTCTTCAGGATCATGAGCGGCACATCCTGGCCCATCAGGCGGGCCGCGATGTTCCGGTATGATTGCCCGGCCTGCGATTGGTTGTCCATCGCAGCGGGCTGGCCGCGGTTGGTCGTGACGATGATCGCTTCGTCGTCGGGCACGACGCCAACCAGGTTGATGGCGAGCACTTCAAGCACGTCTTCGACGCTGAGCATGTCGCCGCGCTTGACCATCGCCGGCCGCAGGCGGTTGATGATCAGCCGCGGCTCGCCCTTCTCCGCGGCCTCCACCAGCCCGATGATCCGGTCGGCATCGCGCACCGCCGATACCTCCGGCGTCGTGACAATCAGGATCTCATCGGCGCCGGCAATGGCGTTGCGAAAACCCTGTTCGATGCCGGCCGGCGAGTCGATGAGCACGAAGTCGTGCTCTTTCTTCAACTCGGCGCACAGCGTGCGCATCTGGTCCGGATTGACCGCAGACTTGTCGCGTGTCTGCGCGGCCGGGATGAGGTACAATTCCGGCATGCGCTTGTCTTTGATCATCGCCTGGCGCAGCCGCGCGCGCCCCTCGACCACATCGACAATGTCGTACACGATGCGGTTCTCGAGGCCCATCACAACGTCGAGGTTGCGCAGGCCGATATCGGCGTCGAGGCAGACGACTTTCTTCCCTTGCAGGGCCAGCGCCACGCCCAGGTTGGCGGTCGTGGTTGTCTTACCGACGCCGCCCTTGCCGGATGTAATCGTGATGACGCGTCCGATCATGTCTGGTGTCCTTGTCGAGCGTGTGGCGCGCCGGTTGCGCGCATTCCGGTTGAAGCGGGGCTTGCCCTGCGCAGCGCAAGGCAAGGCCCCCGCTCGTTATCCTAGGCGATCGCGCCGGTCTGCTCGGTCGTCAGGCTGAACGTGACACCGGCGGCGGCCAGTTCCGCTACGAGCCGGTCGAACGCCGCACCGGCAATCAGCTTCTCCGGCGTCACGACGCCGCGGCCCTTGACCTCGCCGCGCGCCACCATGCGGGCGACGATGGCGGCGGTGAACGCCGTCGTGCGCGCCATCGACGTAAAGCCGAGTTTCTCGTCGTAGCGGTCCACCGATTCGAGGCCATAGCCGCACGGCGCGCCGTTCTTTGCGCCGCACGCCTCGACCCGGAAGAGCGTGATGTCGCGCTCGTTTTCGGCCAGTCGCACCTTCGGGTACAGCACGGCGTCCACCACCTTTTTCGGCGCGACCTGTACGCCGTCCACCGTGACGGGATTGAGGCTGAGCAGGCCGAGCTCCTTGAGCATGGTTGCCTTGGCGGCGTAGCCCGGCCAGCGCACCGTCTTCTGCGTGCCGAGCCGCAGATTCTTGAGCGCGTCCAACTCGAGCAGCCACGGCATGAAGCCTTCATGCCATGCCTCGCAGGCGCCGACGCCGTCGAACCAGACGTCCTCGACGCCGGAGTAGCGGGCCACGCTCTTGAGCGCGCCGTTCTCGACATACTGCGTGTCCGTGTCGCGCAGCGGCATCTGCTTGCCGCCGAACACGATCTTGTAGCCCATCGGCGGCTCGGGCTTGTCCGGGATGCCGCCGCACTTGATGTGCAGTTCGTCCACGCGGTCGAGCTTCTCGGCCAGGTAGCGGGCCATGATTTCGGTCAGGCCGGGCTCGACGCCGCAGCCGGGAATATACAGCGTGCCCGACGCTTCCAGCAGCTTCTTCGCCTCGCTCAACGCGTCTGGCATCGGCCAGGTCAGGTCGATCAGCGGCTTGCGCGCGCGCGCCGCGGCGCGAATGGCCAGGATGGTCGCCGCGGCGGGCAGCGCGGCGACGGCGGCATCGTAGCCGGCGAGGATCGCGGCCGAGGCGGCCTCGTCACGCAAATCCTGCACGATTGACTTCAGCTTGTTCGCGCCGGGCTTGCCGGCCAGCGTGCGCAGGCAGGTGTCGATCTGCGCCTGGTTCATGTCGAACACGCCGACCTCGCTGACCGCCGGGTCGGACATCGCTATGTACGCCGACGCGGGGCCCATCAGTCCGGTGCCAATGACGACGATCTTCATAGTGGTCTCCTGTGGGTTCGTTTTGGGAGCCGGGCGTGCCTAGCTCCACTCGGTGATTTCGATTTTGCCGTCACGAATCCCGGCCGTTTCGGGCGCGGGCTTGCGTTTCTTGCGGTCGGGCATCCGGGCGATGGTATTGGCGATGCGCAACTGGGTCGGCTCCAGGTGCAGCGCGCAGACAATCGCGTCGGTATCGCCCAGCGCGCCAGCGTGCACCAGCCCGCGCAGTTTGCCCCACACGATGACATCGCCGCTCGCGATCAACTCCGCGCCCGGATTGACGTCGCCGACAACAATGATGTGTCCCTCATGCCGCACCGCGGTGCCGGAGCGCACCGTGCGCCGCAGGACTATGGCGGGGTAGCTCGCATCGGCATCGACCACGTCGCTCTCCGCCATGCCGGCCCGCACCGCCCGCACTCGCGCCAGCGCCGGAGAGCTGTTGCGCGGTTCCGGGGATTCCGGCGCGACGAGCTCCAGGCCGTGCGCCGCCGCGGCCGCCGCCAGTTCGGGGCTCGACGCGGACAGCCGGCGCAGCGTGATCTGGTGCCGCGACAGCAGCGCTTCGATGTCGCCGAGTTGTGGCGCACCGATGCCTGGATTCTCGACGTTGAGCGTGACCTGTGCGCCCTTAAAGAACGCCGCCGTGCGCGTCAGCCGGTCATCAAGCTCGGCCAGCATGTCCGGCACCGGCCCGTTGAGCAAGGTCACCGTCAGGCCGTGCTTGGTGCCCTTGATAGCCACGAGGGACGTTTCGCTGCGCATCGCGGATTGAGTCATAGGATCGCGGCTCACTGCTCCTGGAACAGCACCGTGTATTTCACGCCCGGCTGAATTTGCAGCGTCAGTACGTCGGCGCTCTCGACGCCATCGATGGCCACGTGCCAATCGCGCGCTACATTGGGGCGCATTAGATCGTACTTAAACCAGCCGGTGGCGTCGGTGGCGACCCGCACTTCCGCATAGCCGCCGCCGTCGATCTTCAGCGTCACGCCGGCCATCGGGCGGCCGGCGCGGTCGCGTACCCAGCCAAACACTCCGGCCGTGGACAGCGTCCAGCTTTCCTGCGCGAGGATGCGGGTCGAGAAGACGCGCGGCGCGTCCGCCGGTTTGCGCGGCACGATCGCGCCGGCCTGTGGCGACTCGCCGCCCGCGCCAGCCGGTTTGGTCTGGTTCAGCACCGCGCTGCTCGGAAGCACGACGTCGGGCGCCAGCGGCGTATCGGGCGGCAAATGGAAGTACGCTTTCAGAAAATCGCCCGCGATTGGTACCGCCGTCTGCGAACCTTCGCCGCCGTTCTCGACGAACGCGACGAGCACGATCTGCGGGTTATCGAACGGAGCGAACGCCGTGAACCAGGCGTGCGTCGGCAGGCGGCCGTAGCGGTCGCGCGGGCCGGGAAACTCGGCGGTGCCGGTCTTGCCGGCCACCGGCACGGCGGCGAAGTTGATCGACGTCGCGGTGCCGCTCGTCACCACCGCGCGCAAGCCTTCGCGCACGATGGCGAGGTTGTCCGGCGAGACGGACACACGGCGGATCACCGTCGGGTCAAACTGGCGCAGGATACGCGAATCGGTGTCGAGCACCGCGCGCGCAATCTGCGGCTTGTAGAGCGTGCCGCCGTTCACCACGGCCGCCGTGGCGTTGAGCAGCTGCAGCGGCGTCCCCAGCAGGAACCCCTGGCCGATGCCCATGTTGTATGTGTCGCCCGTCACCCAGCCTTGCGCGTAGGTGAGGCGCTTCCAGCGGTCGGTCGGCACCAGACCGCGCGCCTCGCCCGGTATGCCGAGACCCGTGCGATCGCCGAAGCCGAAACTGAGAGCGTAGCTTGCCAGCCGTTTTTCGCCGAGGCCGTCAAAGTTATCCGGCGTGAAGCCGCCGCTGACTTCATAGAAGAAGATGTCCGACGACCAGGCCAGCGCGCTCACCACATTCATCAAGCCCAGCCCCTGCCGCGACCAGCCGTAAAACGGCTGCGCCAGACGCGGCTCATTGGGGTAGAACTTGTTGGGCACCCAGATCACACCGGAATCCACGATGCCGGTTGTGCGATCGACGACGCCTTCCTGCAGCGCCGCGGAGGCCGGCACGATCTTGAAGACCGATCCAAGCGGGTACTCGCCGCTGATGGCGCGGTTGAACAGCGGCAGATCGGGGTTGTTGATCAACGCGGCATAGTCGTCGCCGCCGATGCCGCCGGTGAACAGGTTGTCGTCATAGCTCGGCAGCGACACCATGGCGAGGATTTCGCCGGTATTCGGATTCATCGCGATCAGCGAACCGGCTTTGGCTTTGGACTTCTTCAGACCGGTCTTCAACGCTTCGACCGCCGCATTCTGCAGATAGCTGTCGATGGTCAGCACGAGATTCTTGCCGGGCGCCGCCTTCTGCTCGGCGAGCACGCGCACCTCGCGGCCGTTGGCGTCCACTTCGACGAGCCGCCGGCCTTTGCCGCCGCGCAGATCGTCCTCGAACATGGTCTCGACGCCGCTCAGGCCGATCTGGTCGTTGATCTCGTAGCCGCGATCCTGGAACTGCTTGTACAGGTCGGACGGGATGCCGCCCGTGTACCCGAGCACGTGCGCGATGTTTTCCTTGAAGGGGTACTGCCGCGACGGCTCGCGCACAATGTAAACGCCCGGCAGGTCGACGCGCATCTCCTCAATGACGTTCGCGATCTCCCGTTCGACATTCGGCTTGATCACGACGTAACCAAAAGGGTTGTACCTGTTCTCCTCAACGATCTCCTCGATGCCCTTGGGGATGCCGGGCCCGGTCGGCGGTTGCAGGGAGCCGTTGGCCGGCTTGGTTGCGGCCTTCGTGCTGACGGGAATCTTCAGCATCTGCGAGAGCGTCCCATAGAGCGCGGCCAACTGCATCTTGTCTTCCGGCAGATCGGCCGGCACGACGGCCACCGCATACGTCGGCGTGTTGCGCGCGAGGATCGCGCCGTTGCGATCGTAGATGACGCCACGCGGCGCGTTCTCCGACAGCAGCCGGTAACGGTTGTTCTCAGCCAAACGGCGGTACTGCTCGCCGTTACTGATCTGTATGGTGAAGAGTTGGAAGGCGATCGTCCCGAATGCGACAAGGATGATCAGCCGAAAAACAGCAAATTTCATTCGTTAGTGAAAAGGAGCGCGGTCCCCGCGCCTAAAATCGCATCGCCGCGCCTGCGCTGGTGCGGCGTTGTGGTGCATCACGGCTTGGTCACCGTCGCCAGATCGATCCATTCGGTGTCGCCGTCGACGCGCAGTTGCAGCCGGTATGCGCCCGCGGCCAGCGTGCCCGGGCACCAGAGCGCCCGGTTGTCGCGCACGCGCTCGCCGGCGGACCACGCCGTGGCCGCATACCGGTCGTTGGATGGCGCGCCTGTCTGCGCGCCGGCTTCGCGGCCCTGCGCATCGATCAGGCGAAGTGCCATGTGCGTATCCGGCAATGGCACGCGATCAGCTTGCCAGAATAGCGCAACGCGCAGAAAGTCATTGGCGGGCAGGCGCTCTTTGTCCAGCGAGTAGCCCAGCAGTCGCAGGCCGGTCGGGTACGCACGCTCCGCCGGATGCTGAATGTTCAGGGCGGCGAGCGACGCCGGGTTGCCTGCCGCGACGATATGCAGCGGTCCGATGCGCATCTGGTCGGGCGGTTCTCCGGCGGGCGGCTCCGCGCGCAAAAGCCGTGCTCCGTTGTGCGGATCGTAAAGGCCGACCGAGAGCCAGTAGTCGCCCGGCGGCGTCCCGGGCGGTATGTCGATCAAATGCCGGTCGACGTTGAACTCGCCTTCGCGCCACGTCGTTGTGGGCGCGCCACCCGGATGCAGGTTATCTTTCTGCGCGTACAGATTTGACCGCTCATCCACGACCTGCGCAAATGCCGAATATACAGTCGGGATTTCACGGCTGGCCTTCCAGTAGAGCGTCAGATCAACTGACCCACCGGATTCGACCCGGTCTGTGGCCAGAGAGTAGCCGAGCCATGTGATTCCGCCGTCTAGCTTGGCAGGATGAGGATACAGGTTTAGGATATTGTAGCGTATGTATATGTAAACCGTCAAAGGCCACGCGGAACGGCGTGTTGGCGCGGTCGACAATGCCAATCTTGAACACAAACAGCACAATGCCGAGGGCCGCGAAGAACTCGGGGCCTGGTAATTCGTCAAATCGACGAGTTGATCCAGATTCATTCGCCGTGGTCGTTGCCTTCGACGCACGCGATCTGCGCAAGACGGCCATAGTCGCGAGGAACAGAGCAGACAGCAGTGCAGTCACCATCGAGAGACCTGCGGCCGCATCGCGAACGGCCGTAGACGTGAAGCGCAGCGTGACGGTATGTGTGCCGGAAGGCACCGCAACCACGGTCAAGCCCTGACCTTCGCTCGCTGTGGTGACCACTGGCTGGTCGTCGATATACGCCTGCCAGCCGGGAAAGAAGAACTGCCGGAAGGTTGCCGTAAACGGCTGTGTCGCGCTGATTGTGAGCGCCGACGCCAGCGCCGAGACTTGCTGTGACAACACCTTGCTGCCGGCCGGCAGCGAGCGCGACTCGAAGCGCTGCGGGTTTTCGCCGTTTGCGATCGCTTCCTCAAATGCCGAGTTGCGCGGAACGAACTTGACCCAGACGGGCAGATACTCGCCGCTGGCGGTCGTGCCCAGCGCGCCGGTGCGGTGCTCATGTGCCAGCATATCGGCCAGACCGGGCTCGGGGTTCGTGGCCGGCTGTGGGCGCGGATACAGGAATGGCAGCGCCGACAGCACTAGTGCGACAATGACCGTCGCGGCCGTTGCGCCGCGCCAGCGCAGCGGCGCCTGCGCAAGCGCAAACGCGCCGAGCAGCGGTGCGCTAAGTGCGGCGATGGTCAGGAACCGGTGCGGGAACTGGAGCGACGGCAGCAACGCAATGCCCTCCCATACAGCGAGTGAAGATGGCAGCGTCATCCAGAGCGAGCCGGCGAGAAAGAGCGCGATGAAAAGAAACGCGCCCAAAGGCGTTGCGCGCTGGCGAGACATTACGCTATGCCGGAGCAGCAGGCCCATGCCCGCCACCGCCAGCAGGCACTGCACGGGGCCGAGCGTGTTGACCAGATCGGGATTGATGCGCCCGATCTCGGCCGGCGCGGGCCACGCGAACCAGTCGGCCACACTCAAGAAGTGCGTGCGAAAATCGAAGTCGGGCGGAATCACCAATCGCCATGTCTGCACATACGCCGTCTCGGAAATGGCGGGCAACCAGAAGAAGGCGGAGAGGCCAAGCCCGACAGCGAGTGCGCCTACGGCGCCCGCTGCCCGAAGCAGGCGAATGCGAACCGCTTCCGACGGGGCGAAGACCACGTACGACACCGCGGCCGTCCCGGCGACCGGCATCAACAGGAGCGCCGAGACGTTATGGGCCAGCATGAGTGCGGCGGCGCCGAGCGTTGCCGCGACCAGATGCCGCAGATGGCCCTCGCAATGCCAGCGGTGCAGCGCCCACAACAGAAACGGCGCGAGCGCAAAGGCCAGCACGGTGCCCCACGCGCTGCGGTAGAAGTTGTCGTAGATGTGTGTCGGCGCGTAGCCGTAGGCGAGGGCAGCGACGAGCGCGCCGTGCCGGCTGCCGCTCAGGTTGAGCGCGAGCGCGTACATCGCCCACGCGCCGGCCAGCGTGCACGCGATGAAGAACAGCGTTGCCGTGTCCGCATACGTCACGCCGAACGCGTGCACCAGCGCGCTCAGGTAATAGGCGAGCGGCGCGTAGAAATTGAAGATCGGGTATCCAAAGCCGAAGACGAAGTCGGGCGCCCAGCGCGGGTACCATTCGCCCTGCCGCAGCAGATGATCGAGCTCGACCAGCCGGTAGAGGTGCAGCAGCCCGTCGAACGATGCGGCCAGCGAGGTGTACGAGAACGGGTGCAGGCCGACGAGCAGCAGTGCGGCCACCGCCAGCGGATCACGCCACCGGCGCATCGGGGCGAGGGCGGGGCGATCGTTTACCACCGCAGTTGCTCGCGCCCGTAGGAGCGGCTCAACCAGCGAATGGGCCGGAACACCAGCGGGCTGGCGATCAGGTTGAGCACCAGGGACGGGGCCAGGATGGAGATGATGGCGCTATCGAGCGCCAGCGCGTTTCCGCTCAGGAGCAGATACGCGCAGTGGGCGGCAAAGACGACGACGGTCAGCGCTGCGATGATGAGCACCGGCAGGACGAAGTTCGTGCGGAATACGCGCGCCTCGCCGAGACCCGCGAGGTAGCCGGCCGCGGTCAACACCAGCGCGTTCAGTCCGAGCGGCACGCCGGAGACCACATCGAGCGCCAGCCCGCCGAAGAAGCCCCAGACCAGACCTTCGCGCGAGCCGCGCTGCAATGCCCATGCGACGATGGTCAGCAGCATGACGTCGGGGTGCAATGTGCTGGGGTCGACCCGCGTCAGGATGGAGGACTGCAAGATGGCCAGCAGTCCCAGCAGGGCGACCGCCGCGTAGAGGCTCATGATCCGATGCGTCCGAAAGCGCGCGTCATTCGGCCGGGAAGTTGATGATCACGAAGACCGATTC
The DNA here is from genome assembly GCA_016235055.1 of Chloroflexota bacterium. NCBI lineage: Bacteria > Bacillati > Chloroflexota > Chloroflexota bacterium. Next base: position 72,812 of record JACRMK010000057.1, read on the forward strand.
GATCGCCTGGAAATCGACCGACGGGCGAATGTCGGCCGTCTGAAACGCATCCACATCCTGGCCGCGAATCGACTGCACCTGGCCGATGACCAGGCCCTTCGGGAAATGGCCGCCGAGGCCGGACGTGAGGACGATGTAGCCGTTGGACAGCTTCTCGCCTTGCGGCACGAACTGCAAGACCAGCCCGCCGCCGACCGTGCCCTGCACGACGCCGCTCGCGCGCGATTCCTGCGCCCGCGCGTTGACCGAGCTGGCCAGATCGGTAATCAGCATGACTTTCGATGATTTGACGGCCACCTCGCGCACCTGGCCGATCAGTCCGCGCGCCGTCACCACCGGCATGCCTTTGCCGACGCCGTCGGCCGAGCCGCGGTCAATGACGATGAAGCGAATCAGCGGGTTGGGGTCGCGGCCGATCACATCGGCGGCCATCAACCGGTAGTTCTGGTTGGCCTGCTTGAAACCGAGCATCTCGCGCAGCGTTTCGTTTTCCTGCTCTTTTTCGCGGAGCTGGGTGTTGTCGACCAGCAACTGGTCGATCATGGCCTGGCGTTCCTCGAAGCGTTGCCGCCACTCGGCGGCGTCGCGGAAGCCGGCGAACGGGCCCTCGATGACGCGCCACGCGCCGCTGGTGACGCCTTGCAGCGGTGAGAAGAACGCGGCCAGCAGGTCTTCGGCCGGACGCAAGACGTTCAGTTGATGCAGGAATATCAGCAAGGCTGAAACCAGCAAGAGGATGAAGAGGAGCGGTTCCGAGCGTAGGCGAGACATCGTGAACCCGGGCGGCCGGCGACCGCCGCGCGCGGTCTAGCGCATGGCCGCGGGGCTGCGGCGCCCGGGCACGGCCAGCACCTTCGCGTACAGATCGAGGTCCTGCAGCACGGCGCCGCCGCCGCGCACCACGCAGGTCAGCGGATCGTCCGCGACAAAGACGTGGATCTTGGTTTCCTCGCTGAGCCGCTCGGCCAGGCCAAGCAGCATCGAGCCGCCGCCGGCCAGCGCGATGCCGGACTCCATCAGGTCGGATACGAGTTCCGGGGGGGTGTCGTCAATCGCCGAGCGCACCACCGAGACGATGGTCTGCACGGAGCCGGACAGCGCCTCGCGCACCTCGACGGTCGAAATCTCGACCGCTTCGGGCAGGCCGGTAATCAGGTTGCGGCCGCGCAGCGTCATCGTCCGCTCTTCTTCCAGCGGGTAGGCGGAGCCGATGGCCATCTTGATCGACTCGGCCATGCGCTCGCCGACGAGCAGGTTATATTTCTGGCGCGCGTAACTGACGATGTCCTCGTTCATCTCGTCGCCGGCCACGCGCAGGGACCGTGACACCACGATGCCGCCGAGCGACAATACGGCGACCTCGGTCGTGCCGCCGCCGATATCGACGATCATGCTGCCGATCGCATCGGTGACGGGCAACCCGGCGCCGATGGCGGCGGCCATCGGCTCTTCGATCAGAAACGCTTCGCGTGCGCCGGCGCTCATGGTCGCATCCTGCACGGCGCGGCGCTCCACTTCGGTGACGCCGCTGGGGATGCCGACCACCACGCGCGGGCGCGGCAGGCTCATCAGGCGGCTGGTGTGCACTTTCTTGATGAAGTGCTTCAGCATCTGCTCGGTGATGTCGAAATCGGAGATAACGCCGTCGCGCAGCGGCCGGATCGCCACGATATTGGCCGGCGTGCGGCCGACCATCTTCTTGGCGTCGGCCCCGATGGCGAGAACCCGCTTGGACTTCTTGTCGATGGCGACGACGGACGGCTCGTTGATGACGATGCCCTTGCCGCGCACAAGAACCAGGGTGTTTGCTGTGCCGAGGTCGATACTGATGTCTGCTGAGAACAGCCCCAGCAGTGCGTTGAATGGATTGAACACGAAGCGGATAACCTCCAGGGACAGCCGCGATTATACCATCCGAAGCAGAGACAGCAAAAGTGGGGCTGTGCGCCCCACTTTTGATAATGCATAAACATGAATGGGGCGATCCCGCAGCGATCGCCCCGTTCGATGCTATTTCTTCTCTTCGGCGCCTTCCTCTTCTTCACCCTCAGCCACCTTCTCCTTCTTGATGATCTCCACCTCGGCGGTGGTCTCCTCGGTGGCTTCAGTCAGCGTCTCTTCCTTCATCGCCACGATCAGGGTAACGGTCTCGCCGCCATCGGTGATGATGCGCACCGTCTCCGGCACCTTCAGATCCTTGACGTGAATGGCCAAGTTGGTCGTGGTCAACTGCGCCAGGTCGACCGTGATCGAGTCGATCAAGTCGGCAGGCAGCGCCTCGATCTGCACCGATTCGCGCGAGCGCAGGATCATGCCGAGGCCGGCCTTGACGGCGGACGAATCACCCGAAAAGTGCAGCGGTACGGAGAGCGTGATCTTCTCGCTCATGATGACTTCCTGGAAGTCAGCATGCAGGATAGTGCGAGTCAGCGGATGCTGCTGAACGTCGCGCGCGAGACTCATGTGCGGCTGGCCGTCGATCTGGAGCTTGACAAGCCGAAAACCGCCGGCCTGTTTCAGCGTCTTCAGGAGGGCGCGGCCCTCGATCTGCAGCGCCTGCGGCTCGCGATGATGCCCGTAGAGCACCACGGGCACCAGGCCCTTGCGGCGCAACTGACTGACCTGCTTGCCCATAATGGTTCGCGGCTCGGCCGCCAAAACGATGTCTGCCATGTGTCCCTCGATCTGCTTTGTTCGTAATCCGGCGGCCGGATGGCGCCGGGATAATGACGTTCTTATCTTTTCCGACGAAAGATTATAACATGGTTCAGCGAGGCGGCAAAAAATCAGGCGCATTGGAATCGCCTCTATGCCTGTTTTCATGTAATATAAGCGCGTTGTACTTGTTTGCTCGGTAGTTGTCATGAGTGCGTAACCGGCAGTACACAGCTTGGGCGTTGATCGATAAGTTGACCGGCTCGATCGCGTGGGATGACGCCCCAGGCACACTCACTCAAATCAGCAACCCCACCCCTGGCCCCTTCTCCCCCGCAACGCGGGGGAGAAGGGGCCAGGGGATGAGGGGGGTGAGACACTCCCGGTAAGCTCTGCATTGAGAGTTCAAGACGGGTCGTGCCAGAGATTTCGCACATGCCACCAGCACATGGTTATCTGAGCCGGATACGCGGAAATGCCAACGAATTTGCGTCGTTAGACGCGGTAAGCAAATACAACGCGATGTCTCTGCGTCGGGCGCGCGGCGCCCTCTCCGGCTTGCTGCTCGCTTGCATTTTCGCCTGGCTGTTCGCCTGCGCACCGCGCCCGGTCGAAAAATATGTTGTGATCGAGGTCGACGGCAAGCAGATCCAGCGCCAGACACAGGCGGTGACCGTGGCCGATGCGCTGCTGGAAGCGCGCGTCCAGCTCGGGCCGCTTGATCGCGTATCGCCCGACCTGGTCGAGCCGGCCGAGCGGAGCGCCCGCATCATCGTCACGCGCGTCCGCGAAGAAACCGAGGTCGAAACGCGCCTGCTGCCGTTCCGGCGTACCGTCCTGCGCGACGAAGCGCTGTCCGATGGCATCTCGCGCGTGCTCCAGTTGGGCGTCAACGGCACCGAAGAGCTGCGCTACAAAGCGATCTTCGAGAACGGTGTGGAGATCTCGCGCGATCTGGTGTCGCAGGCGGCCACGGTGATCCCGCGCGAGGAGATCGTGCTGGTCGGCGCGAAAGGCACACTGACGAGTGTGCCGGTCACCGGCACGCTGTTCTACGCGAGCAATGCGAACGCCTGGATCATGCGCGATTTTTCGGGCGCCAAGCGACCGCTTACTTTTTCGGGCGACCTGGACGGGCGCGTGTTCGCCGTGGCCCCGGACGGCGGGCGGCTGCTGTTCACGCGCGGCGCGACCGTCGGCGGCGCGGTCGGCGCGGTTGGGCCGCTCAACTCGCTCTGGACGGTGGACACGCGGATTCTCGGCGAGGCGGCCGCGCCGCTCGGCCTGGACAACGTGCTGTTCGCCGAGTGGATCACCGGCACGCAGATCATCTTCTCGTCGGGCGAGCGCACGGTGGGCGCGCCGGGCTGGAAGGCGCACAACGACCTCTGGCTGTATGACACCATCAGCAAGACCCGCAAGTTGCTGCTGCCGCCGATGACCGGCTTTGCTTACGGTTACTGGGGCGTGACGTGGGCGCTCTCACCCGACCGCCGGCGCGTGGTATATGCGAGCGCCGACGAGATCGGGCTTGTCGACGTGCCGTCAGGCGTCCGCACGGTATTGCAGGCGCTGCCGGTGTATCAGACGCGCGCAGGTTGGGTCTGGACGCCCGATGTTACCTGGTCGCCGGACGGCCGGCTCATCCTCGCGACGCTGCACGCGCCGCCACCCGGCACGACCGACCCCGAGCGCGCCGAAACGTTCGACGTCTGGGCGATTCAGCCGGGCGGCGCATTTGCCGCGCCGCTGGCGCCCGCGGCCGGCATGTTGTCCAATGCCGCGTGGTCGCGGCAGGATCGGATCGCGTACGGGCAGGCGCACAACCCGCAACAGAGCGCCGACGGCCAGTATGATATCTTCATCATGGATGTGGATGGCAGCAACAAGGTGCGCATCTTCCCGGCAACGGGCGATCGCGGTGTGACCAACCCGCAGATGGCCTGGTCGGCGGACGGCCGCTGGGTCGTTGTCCTTCAGGATGGTAACCTGTACCAGGCGGATACACAGACCGGCGGCAAGGGCGTGCAGCAATTGACGACCGACGGCGGCGGGACACTGGTGCGATGGCGCTAAGGCTCAACTGGCGAATCTGGCTGGCGCTGGCTGCGTTGCTGGCTGGCTGGTGGGCGGGTGGGCTTATCGCGTCGGTCACCGCGCCGCGCGGTGCGGTGTTGGGGCCGCCGCCAGCCGTGGCACACTCCGACCGTTCGCTCGGCATCAATGTCAACTCCGCGACGTTTGCGGCGGCGGATGCCGAACGCGTCAAGGCGATTGGCGTGCGCTGGCTGCGCGTCAACGGTGCGCCGCCATCCGAGTGGCTGGACCGCGTGCGCGCACAAGGGCTGCGGGTGCTCGTCGTGCTGCCGGCCTCACCCGAGGCGCTGCCGGCCGTTCGCGGCGATAGTGATCTGTACTTCCACGACTGGCGCGAGGCAGGGCGGCGCGCGCGCGACATCGCCATATCTCTTCGCGGCCGCGTCGACGCCTATCAGATCGGCGACGAGCCCAACCTCGCCGCGCGCTGGGGCGGCGGGTTCCCGAACCCGGCAGACTACGCCGTGCTGCTGCGCGAAGCGGCTATCAACATCCGCGACGCGGATCCGGATGCGTTGATCGTCAGCGCGGCGCTGGCGCCGACGACGGAGAGCGGCCCGCTCAACCTGAACGAGCCGGCGTTCCTGCGCCAGATGTATCGCGCCGGCGCGCGCGACTTCTTCGATGTGTTAGGGGCGGAGCCGTTCGGCTTCTGGAGCGGCCCGGACGACCGCCGCGTCTCGGGCGATACGCTTAACTTCTCGCGGTTGATCCTTCTGCGTGACGTGATGGCGGCCAACAACGATAGCGGCAAAGCGATCTGGGCCACGTCCTTTGGCTGGTATGTCAAAGGAGAAACCGACTCACCCTATGGCGGCGACAGCGCCGAGCGGCAGAGCACGCGCACGCTGGATGCGATCGAGCGCGCGCGCGACGAGTGGCCGTGGCTCGGGCCGCTTATGCTGGCGCGCTGGCAGCCGGAAAGCGCATCCGATGTACGGCGCGGCTTCGCGCTCGTCGATTCGTCGGGCGCGCCGACAGCGCTGTTGACTGCGCTCTCTCAACCCGCCGGTTCGCCGCACGCAACGGTCGGACGCCACGCGCCGGACGATCCGGCGGCGACCTACCCGCAGTCATGGCGTGTCACGGCGAGCGGTGCCGATGTCGCGCAGGGCGATGCAACACCTGCGCGCATTGCATTTCGCGGCACCCGCTTTGACCTGACGGTACGTAGAGGAATGTACGAAGGCGATCTGTTCGTCACGGTCGATGGCCGGCCGGCCAATGCGTTGCCGCGCGACGGGCAGGGGCGCGCCTACCTCGTGCTATATGATCCGCTTGGCGCGACCGTCGATGTTACCGTGGCCAGCGGATTGCCGGACGGCGAGCATCAGGTCGAGATCGTGCCGCAGGGTGGGTGGGGGCAGTGGTCGATTGCGGGTTGGGCGGTCGCGCGCGAGCGCGACGACAACCTGGTCCGCTGGGGGGCGGCGCTGGCCGGCGCGCTGCTTGTGTTGATCGCCACATCCGCACCGACAGCGTCGCTGGCGCGGCGCGCGGCTGCGCCGGCCGCCGTCATGGCGTTGCGCATCGCGCCCCTGCTGCGCCCGGCGGCACGCTTTGTGGTTCCGGCGGTACTGCTGCTCGGCGCGGCGCTCTATCTGTCGCCGAGTGTGCTGATCTCCTTTGCGCTGATCGTCGTGCTGTTTGTGCTGATCTGCGCGCGGCTGGATGCCGGGCTGGCGCTGGTTGCGCTGGCAATTCCATTCTATCTTCAGCCGAAGGCACTGGTCGGCGGATCGTACGCGGTGGTCGAAATCGCGCTGGGGCTGTGCGTTGCGGCGTTTGTGGCGCAGCGGGTCACGCGCATAAATACCTGGTCATGGCAGGCTTTGTGGGCTGCAGTGGCCGCATACCGCCCGGCGGCGCTCGACCGAGTCGTGCTACTGTGGATTGTTGCTGGTGCGGTGGGCGTGTTGGTGGCCGAAAACACAGGCGTCGCCAATCGCGAGTTCCGCGTCGTGTTCATTGAGCCGGCGCTGTACTATGTGCTGATTCGCTGGTCGGGCACGGCGGTCGCGCCGTTGGCCGATGCGTTTCTGGCCGGCGCGGCGCTGGTCGCCGGCAAAGCGGTCAGCGACTGGTTCACGCATGTCGATCTGATCGCGGCCGAGGGCGTCATGCGCGCGCGCAGCGTGTACTTCTCGCCGAACAACCTCGCCCTGTACCTCGACCGGGCCGCTCCAGTTGCGCTGGCGCTCGCGCTGTTTGGGGGCGGCGGACTGGTGCGCCGCTTGGTGTATGCCGCAAGTGGCGTGCTGCTTCTGGTCGCGTTGTATCTAACGTACGCCCGCGGCGCGTGGCTGCTGGCGGCGCCGGCCGCGCTGCTGTTGATCGGCCTGGCGCGCGGACGGCGCGTCATGATCGGCGCGGTCGCGGCGCTGGCGGCTCTGGCGCTGGCGCTATTGCCGGTGCTGGGCACCACGCGCCTGCAATCGCTGTTCGACCTGACGGGCGGCACGACGTTCATTCGCGTGCAGTTGTGGCAGGCCGCTTTGGCCATGCTGCGTGATCACTGGCTGCTCGGCGTGGGGCCGGACAACTTCCTGTACCAGTATCGCACACACTACATCCTGCCCGGCGCTTTTGCCGAGGCGGGGTTGAGCCATCCACACAACGTCCTGCTCGATTTCTGGACGCGGCTCGGCGTGCCTGGGTTGGTGCTGCTGGCGGCCCTGCTCGTCGTCTTCTGGCGCGCGGCATGGCGGCGCTATCGCGCGCTGCCGGACGGCACACCACGCGCGCTGGTGCTCGGCTGGATGGCGGCGATGGCGGCGTCGCTGGCGCATGGGCTGATCGACAATTCGTTCTTCCTGGTCGATCTGGCGTTTGTGCTCATGCTGGGGCTGGCCACCATCGCCAGCCATCCGCCGGGCGATTGATTACACACTCGGACGTGCGTGCCTGTATAATTGAGGGGCTGAATCAAGGTTGAACTGTCTGGAGGGCATCTTTCATGCGTATCGTCATCACCGGCGGCGCGGGGTTTATCGGATCCCATCTGTGTGATCGGTTCCTGGCGGAAGGGCATGCGGTCGTCGCCATGGACAACCTGATCACGGGAAGCATCGACAACGTCGCGCATCTGGCCGGGCATGAGCGTTTCCGTTTCATCAAGCAGGATGTCACGGAGTACATATACATTGACGGCCCGGTCGACGTCGTCATGCACTTCGCGTCGCCGGCCAGCCCGGCGTCGTATCTCGAGCTGCCGATTCAGACGCTGAAGGTCGGCGCGCTGGGCACGCACAAGACGCTCGGCCTGGCGCGCGCGAAAAAGGCGCGCTACTTCCTCGCCTCGACGTCGGAAGTGTACGGCGACCCGAAGATTCATCCCCAGCCGGAGACGTACTGGGGTAACGTAAACCCGATCGGCCCGCGCGGCGTGTACGACGAGGCGAAGCGTTTTGCCGAGTCGATGACGATGGCGTACCACCGCTTCCACGGGCTCGACACGCGCATCGTGCGCATCTTCAACACCTATGGCCCGCGCATGGCGCTGAGCGACGGCCGCGTGATTCCGAACTTCGTCGGGCAGGCGCTGCGCCACGAGCCGCTGACGGTGTATGGCGACGGCAAGCAGACACGGTCATTCACCTACGTCGATGACCTGGTGGAAGGCATCTACCGGCTGCTGATGTCGAACGAACACGAGCCGACCAATATCGGTAACCCGAACACCGAGCTCAGCATGATCGAGGCGGCGCAGTTGATCAACCGGCTGTCGGGCAACCCGGCCGGCATTGTGTTCAAAGACATGCGCAGCACGGACGACCCGCAGGTGCGGCGGCCCGATATCACGAAGGCGCGGCAGGTGCTAAACTGGGAGCCGGGCGTTTCGGCCGAAGAGGGTCTGGGGCGGACGATCGAGTGGTTCCGAAAAAGGATGAATGTCTAGCCCGATTTGCGCGAAGACAAAACGGCGCGCAGGAGCATTGGCTCCTGCGCGCTTTGTTTTGCTTCGCCCGGAAAAAGCTTGGGCGCGCCCGTGCTGAACGGCCTGGCCGACCACGCCGTCGGCCTGCCGTTCACCAGCGCACGAGCGCGCCCGCTGAAGGAGACAGAGGGTTGGCTGTGACGGGGCGGCGCCGCGCGCCGCCGTTGGCTGCTATCGCCGGCGCAGGAACGCCGGGATGTCCAGATCCGACGGATCGAAGCTTGGCGTCGGGAACTGTTTCATCTTGCCGCGCTCCGGCGCGGGCACCGGCACGCTGGGCGCCTGGCTCTGCGGCGGCAGCGACACGGGCAACGCATGCGACGCCGTCGAGTGTGAAGCGCGCTTGGACACGCCGTCAAAACCGGTGGCAATGACCGTGATGCGCACTTCGTCCTTCAACGCCGGGTCGATCACCGCGCCGAAGATCATGTTGACGTTCGGGTCGGTCATGCTGCGGATAATTTCGGCCGCCTCGTTGACCTCGAACAGACTCAGGTCGGAGCCGCCCGTGACGTTGAACAGCACACCGCGCGCGCCGTCGATCGTCATGTCGAGCAGCGGCGAACGGACAGCGGCCTGCGCGGCGTCCACCGCCCGCGACTCACCGGTGCCGTGGCCGACGGCCATCAGCGCCGTGCCACGCTCTTGCATGATCGCGCGCACGTCGGCGAAGTCCAGAGTGATGAGGCCGGGCACCGTGATCAACTCGCTGATGCCCTGGATGCCCTGGTGCAGAACGTCGTCGGCCAGGCGGAAGGCGGCCTGCAGCGAGGCGCGCTTGTCCACGATTTCAAGCAGGCGGTCGTTGGGAATCACGATCAGCGAATCGACCTGCTCCTTTAGCGCTTCGAGACCGGCTTCGGCCGATGCGCGGCGGCGCGCGCCTTCGAAGTTGAACGGGCGCGTGACGACGCCGATGGTGAGCGCACCGCTTTCGCGCGCCAGTTTGGCGACAATCGGCGCGGCGCCGGTGCCGGTGCCGCCGCCGAGCCCGGCGGTGATGAACACCATGTCGGCGTCCTTCACCGAGTCATACAGATCATCCGACGATTCTTCGGCGGCCTTCATGCCGATCGTCGGATCGCCGCCGGCGCCGAGGCCGCGCGTCAGCTTGTCGCCGATGCGGACTTTCTTGGACGCCTTGGTCAGCAGCAGCGCCTGCGCGTCGGTGTTCACCGTGATGAACTCGACGCCGGGCAAGCCCTCTTCGATCATACGGTTGACGGCGTTGCTGCCGCCGCCGCCGACACCGATCACCTTGATCTGCGCGAAGTTGCCTTCGTACGCAGGCTGGGCCGCCGCGGGCGTGCTTTGCGGCGGTGTGGGCGCGTGCTGTGCCTCTCTGCGAGTGCTCATACGTGTCTCCTTCACCAATATAGTAAGAAGGTTGCCAGCCAGTTCACTCCCCATATTGTGGCCAAATCGGCGTGTAAACCACAATATAGGGACAAGTGCCCAAATTGTACGTCAGGACCGCATAAAAGACAAGTGCTACTGGTGCGATGCATCTTGCGCAGGCTAGTCAGGCGGCGCGTGGCAGCACATTCTTCAGCCAGTTGAGTGCCCGGCCAACGCGACCGCGCGGTTCATGCTCCTGCGCGTGGGTCGACAGCGCCGCTTTGTTGAGGCCCCAGAGCAGCAAACCAACGGCCGTAGCATACGCGGGCGACATGACGGTGTCGCTGAGTCCCTCGACGTCATGCGGTTCCCCGACGCGCACGGGCACGCCGAGTATGTCGCGCCCGAGATCGCGCAGGCCAGGCAACTGCGCCACACCGCCCGTCAGCACGAGGCCGGCCGGCAGCAGCCCGTCGTAGCCGGAGCGCTTGACTTCTTTCAGGATCAGCGAGAACATCTCCTCGGCGCGCGCCTGCAGGATGTTGGCCAGTTCGCGGCGCGGCACCGGCGCGTGACCGTTGTCGCCGAAGCGCTCGACGTCGATCATTTCGTCGGCGTTGATCTGCTCCGGGTTCGTGGCGCCGTACTGCACCTTCAGCGCCTCGGCCACGGCGAACGGCGCGCGCAGGCCAATGGTAAGGTCGTTGGTATACTGCCAGCCGCCCAGCGGCACCACCTGCGAATGCCAGATGCTGCCGTCGATAAAGATGGCGATGTCGGTGGTGCCGCCGCCGACATCGGCCATGATGACGCCGGACTCTTTCTCGGCGTCCTGCAGCACCGCTTCGCCGGAGGCCAGCGGTTCCAGCACGAGATCGTTCACGTTCACGCCGGCCATCTCGACGCAGTGAATCAGATTGTGAATCGACGGCTGGGCGGCGGTCACGATGTGCGCCTCGACTTCGAGGCGGAAGCACTGCATCCCGACCGGTTCGCGCACGCCGTCCACGCCGTCGAGCGTGAAGCCGCGCGGGATGACGTGGATCACCTCGCGGTTGGGAGGGATGGCGATGGCGCGCGCCGATTCGAGCGCGCGCTGCACGTCTTCCTCAGTGATGGCGCGCCCGCCGTGCGAGACGGCCACGACGCCCTTGCTGTTGAGCGACGAGATGTGGTCGCCGGCCACACTGACGTAGGCGCCCTCGATCATGTAGCCCGACGAGCGCTCCGCCTTCTCCTTGCTTTCCCTGATGGCGGCGGCCGCCTCTTCCACGTTGACGACGACGCCCTTGCGCAGCCCGCGCGATGGCGCCACGCCGACGCCGATGACGCGCAAATGCCCGTTCTCCGGGTTGCGCTCGGCGATCAGTGTGCACACCTTGGTGGTGCCGACGTCAATTCCGACAATGGGTCCAGGCATGGCTTGCCGCGGGGCGCTCACCGCGCCTTGTAGAATGCGCGATCCGGCAGTCGTACGTCTACGTATTCCGGATCGATCTTTTGCGCCAGCAGATGCGCGCTCAGGGATTGCAGCATGGCGAGCTTCGCGTTGATCTGCGTTGCTTCGCCAAACAGCACCTTCCAGCCGTGCTCCTCGTTAAACGCCAGGCCCCGCGCGTCCGAGTACTCCATGCGCCTAATGGACGGCAGCGCGGTATTGACCGCCTTGATCGCGCCAATCAGCTTCACGTCGAGGCGCGTGCGGGTAGCGCCATCCAAATCGCGGACGACGACCAGTTCGGGCGGGATGGCGCCCTGCGCATACAGCGCGCCGGCCTCATCCGCCCATACCGTTCCGCGCCCGTTGTCCCATGCCACCACGGGCATGCGCTCGCTGACACGGATGTGGACGGTGTTTGGAAACTCCAGCCAGGCGTCGGCGTCGCGCACGCCGGACAGTTCGCGTACCTGGCGCTCGATCTCGCTGTACTGTAGAAAGAAGACGCTGTAGTTGCGAATGCCGGCCTTCGCGATAATGGTATCCGTCGCTGCCAGCCGATTGCCGTCCACCTCGACGCGGCCGACGTAGAACAGATCGTTCATGCCGAACGCATACAGCAGCAGCAGACACCCGGCCATGAGCGCCATGCCGTCCCAGCGCACCCGGCGGGCGCTGTCCAGAACCATGTGCGGCCGCGCGACGGCCAGCCGGTTCTGAAAGCGGTGGCGCAGCGTGGGGCGCGCTTGCGACTGCTTGGCGCGGCGCGGCGGTTTGCGCGGCGCGCGCGGGGTCTGCGGTTCGGGCGGGTTCATTAGAGTTGCGACCGTTTCTTGTCGGCGTACCGCTCGAGCGCCAGCATGATCAGGCGATCGACCAGTTCGCCATAGCTGACGCCGGACGCTTCCCACAGTTTCGGGTACATCGAGAAGCGTGTGAAACCCGGAATGGTGTTCAACTCGTTCAGGTATACCTTGCCGGTTTCGCGCTCGATGAAGAAATCGGCGCGCGCCATGCCGGCGCAATCGATCGCGCGGTAGGCGCGCGCTGCCAGCGCGCGCACGCCGTCGGCGGTCTCGGCGGGGAGGTCGGCCGGAATGATCAAGTCGGCTTCGCCGTCGGTATATTTGGCGATATAGTCGTAAAAGTCGCGCCGGCGGGTGCGGATTTCCCCGACCACGGATACGACCGGCTCGTCGTTACCGAGCACGGCGCATTCGACCTCGCGCACATTCAGCCCCTGTTCGATGATGATCTTGCGATCGTAAATGCTCGCCGCCTCGATGCCGCGCCGCAACCCGTCGCGGTCGGCTGCTTTGCTGATGCCCACGCTCGAGCCCATGTTTGCGGGCTTGACGAACAGCGGGTAGGGCAACTGCGCCTCGGTCCGCGCGATGGCGCCATCGGCATCGCGCTCCCAATCGCGGCGGCGGACGACGGCAAACGGCGCGATCGGCAGTTGGTGCGCCATGAAGATGGTCTTCAGCAGTTCCTTGTCCATGCCGACTGCCGAGGCCGCCACGCCCGCGCCGACGTAGGGTATGTCGGCCATCTCCAGCATGCCCTGCACCGTGCCGTCCTCGCCGAGCGGCCCGTGCAGGATGGGGAAGACGACGTCCACCTCGCGCAGCGGCGAAGGTCGCAGCGTCATTGATGCGCTCTTCGCCTCCCGCGCGACGACCGCTTTGTCGTCGATGGCGTCATTGCCGTTGCTATGTGCCGCCGCATCGTCGCCGACGCCTCCCGTCAACTGGCGAAGCGCCCTGCCGCCCGACAGCCAGCGTCCTTGTTTGTCGATGCCGATCAGTACCGGTTCGAACTTACGCCGGTCGAGCGCGTCCAATGCAGACTGGGCCGAGGCCAGCGAGACTTCGTGCTCGCCAGACTTGCCGCCAAACAATATACCCACCCGCAGTTTGCGTTTCATGCGCCGCTTGCCTGTGCCTGCCACTCGCCGAGCAGCTCGATTTCGGTTTCCAGTGTGACGCCGAAGCGTTCGCGCACTCGTACCTGCACCAGCCGGATCAGCGTTAGCAGGTCGCCGGCGGTCGCGCCGCCCGCATTGACAAAGAAGTTGGCGTGTACCGGCGATACGAGCGCGCCGCCCACGCGCGCGCCTTTCAGCCCGGCGGCGTCGATCAGCCGTCCCGCGTAGTCGCCCGGCGGGTTCTTGAACACCGACCCCGCGCTCGGTTCCGGCGGTTGCGTGGCGCGGCGGTACTCGTTGTGCTTGCGCAGTCGCTCGATCACGGCTTCGGGCGCTTCGCGCACTAACTTCATGGTCGCCGCGAGCACGATTTCGTCTTGCCGGCCCTTGAAGCGGCTCGTGCGGTAACCAAAGCCGAGCGCCGCTGTGTCCAGGGTACGTTCCGCGCCCGCGCCGTCCAGCACGGTGGCGCTCACGACGCAGTCAGCCATGCATGCGCCATGTGCGCCGCAGTTGTTTACTACGGCGGCGCCAATCGCGCTCGGAATGCCGACCGCCCATTCGAGACCGGCCCAGCCTCGGCGCGAGACCGTGTTCGCCAGTTGCGGCAGCGATCCGCCGGTCTCGGCGTACAACGTGGCGACATCGTCGCGCTCGGCTAATTCGTAGCCATCGCATTCGGCGGCGATGACCAGTCCGCGCAGGCCGCGATCGGAGACCAGCACATTCGTCCCGCGACCCAGCACCCGATAGCCGATGCCCGCGGCCCGCGCAGCCAGCACGGCGCGCTTCAGCACGGCGACGCTGCCGGCGGCCACGAAGAACTCGGCAGGGCCCCCGACACGCCACGAGCAGTGACGCGCCAGCGGCTCGTCGCTTCGGACCGGCGCACCGATCTGCTCGGCCAGCGCGGCTGCGTTCATGCGGTTACGCACCCTTGGGCTTGCCCTTGCCCAGGCTGCCAATCAACCCGCCCAGGGACTTAGCCGGCGGTCCGCCGGGGCTGCCGCCGCCCTGCGCCGTGTATATCCGGTTGATCGCCGTGGCCAACCCGGCCAGCGCCCAGCCCAGCGTCCAGAGCGTATTCTTCGGATCGGTAATTGCGACGCCGAACCCGACCATCCAGTCCAAGAGGTTGGCAAAGCCGCCGGCGGCCGACTGTGGGATGAAGAACAGCCAGACGCCGAACAACTCGATCACGCCACGCCAGAAAACCTTGGCATCGGCCCAGCCCCGCCCGCCGATCGCCATGCCGAGTATGACGAGCCCCAGCAGCCAAACCCAGTTTGACCGTTCATTTATCATCTGGTCGCCAAGCGTCACGCCGACCCCCGCCGGTCCGATCGGCCCCATTTTGATAATCCGCAGGGTTTGACCGATCAGATGGTAGACGAAGAAGCAGATGACCAGCGCCAGCAGGTCATCGTATATGTTCGGCGAGTTGAGCGCGCGCATGTAGTAGCGGACCGCCAGCAACAGGAATACCAGGATCAGCAGGAAGCCGACACGGTAGCCGTCCAGAATCAGTGTGTTGCCCGTTTTGACGACGACCACGTTTGGATCGAACTGGAACGCCTTGATGATCTGCGTGGCGCGGTCATCGAACCAGCGGGTGAAGCCCTCGGCAATGCTGAATGGGAAGGCGCCCTGCGCAAACATCTGGTTGTTGCGCAGGTTCTTCGCCAGGTCGGTCGCCGGTGTCTTCAGAAATATGAACGACGTAAGAAACACCCACCAGTACAGCAGGTTGCGCGCACTAAACACTGTGGACATGTTCTGCTCCTTGGGCGGTCCCTTCGCCGGGCGCCCGCGCCGCTTTCAAGATTGCGCTCCATGCGCAAGCGGCGCCGGCTCTGAAACCGCCGTGCCCGCCAGTCCGTTCAGCAGGCGTCCGCTTAATGTGTTGATATCCCCCGCTCCCAGCAGCAGCAGCACGTCGCCGGGACGCCACGCCGCGCGCAGGGCCGTCTCGGCGGCGGCCAGCGTTGGCGCAAACTGCGCGGCCGGATGCCGCATGCGCGCCACGATGTCGCGGCCGCTGACGCCCAGTGTGTCCACCTCGCGTGAGGGGAAGATCTCCGTGATGATCACCGCATCGGCCTGCGCGAATGCGCCGGCAAACTCGTCCAGCAACGCGCGCGTGCGCGAGTACGTGTGCGGCTGAAAAACAGCCCAGACGCGGCGGCCCGCGTAACGCTCGCGCGCGGCCGACAGGGTCGCCCGAATCTCCGTCGGGTGATGCGCGTAATCGTCCACGATGGTGATGCCACCGGCCTCGCCGCGCACCTCGAACCGGCGCTGCGTGCCGCGGAAACGCGCCAGCGCGTCGACCGCAGCCGGCATGTCCAATCGCAGCCGGTCGAACAGCGCAACGACGGCGCACGCATTGAGCATGTTGTGCCGGCCGGGTATGCCCAGCCGTACCACCGCGATCGAGCGGCGGTCGTGGGAGACGACGTATTCAACGCCCTGCCCGGCGTGCACCTGCGGGTCGACAATGCGGTAGTCGTTGTAGTCGGCAAAGCCGTACGAGCGCGCATCGGGCGCCACGGCCCGCAGCGCCCGCGCATTGTGCGAGTCGCCGCAGACGATGACCGCGCCGTGCGCCTGCGCGATGCTCGGCAGCGTCACGAATTGCCGGAAGTCGCGCACCATGGCGGCCTCGTCGGCGAAGCAGTCTGGATGATCAAACTCGATGTTGGTCACCACGCCGTGGCGGGGCTTCAGCCCCAGGAACATGTGATCGTACTCGTCGGCTTCGATCACGAAATGTGGGCCGCGCCCGAAGCGCGCGTTGGTCCCGTAATTGGTCATCACGCCGCCGACGATGAATGTCGGATCGAGTCCCAGCTCGCTGAGACAGAACGCCGTCATGGCGGTCGTCGTCGTCTTGCCGTGCGTCCCGGCGATGGCAATCGCCTCGCGCGCCTGCATCATCTCCGCCAGCAGCGCATCGCGCTTGATGACGGGCAGTCCTGCCGCGCGCGCCGCCGCCAGTTCCGGGTTGTTCTCGCGCACCGCCGACGATATGACGACCAGTTCGGCGTCCGCCAGGTTCTCGGCGCGCTGGCCGATGCTGATGCGCGCGCCCAGCGCCGCCAGGGCGGTCGTCTGCGCGCTGGCCGCCTGGTCCGAGCCGCTGACCTGCTTGCCCTGCTCGACCAGCGTCCGGGCAATGGCCGACAGACCCGCGCCGCCAATGCCGATAAAGTGAATTCGATTGAAGCTCGCCAGCATCGTATGCCGATCTATGCTCGCCGCATGCACGCCTGCGTGACCTGCGCGATCTGCGCGGCCGCATCGGGACGGGCCAGCGACCGCGCCTGACGCCGCATTGCGTCAAGCGCGGCCGGATCACCGGCCAGCCGTTCGACCACGGGCGACAACTCGTCGCCCAGTTGCTCATCGCGCACGATGACCGCTGCACCATGCTTCGCCAGATAGTCGGCATTGACTTTCTGGTACCGCCAGGCATGCGGGTAGGGCGCCAGCACGGCCGGGAGCCCAAACAACGGAAACTCCCCCAGCACCGACGCCCCGGCCCGCGAGACCACAAGGTCTGCGGCGGCCAGCGCGTCGCCCATCTCCGCATGCAGATAAGAGTATATATGATAACGACGGCGCTGCGCTTCCGTCAGCGCCGCGTGCGCTGCTTCCACTGCCGGCCAGTCACCGCTGCCGCTGATGTGGATGATCTCGACGCGCTCCAACAGCCGGGCCGCGTTCGCGATCACCGCGCGATTCAGACTGCGCGCGCCACGCGAACCGCCAAAGACCAGCACAACCAGCGAATCGTCCGCCGCGCCAAAGGCCTGCCGTGCCACGCTGCGCGGCCGTCCGGCGGCGGCCAGCAGTTCGGGCCGCAACGGGTAGCCGGTGACGACGAACTTGCGCGGCGCAAAATACGCCTGCGATTCGCCGGCGGTGGCCGCCACGCGCGTGGCCAGCCGCCCGAGCACCCGCACCGACAGCGCCGGCTCAATATCCGGCAGGTACACCACGAGCGGCACGCCGAGCATGCGCGCGGCGCAGGCGATCGGCACGGTGATGAAGCCACCGGTAGCCAGTATCGCATCGGGCCGGAAGCGTCGGATGACGCCGATTGCCTGCCCGAAGCCGGCCGCCAGGCGCAACGCGTTCGGCGCCGCCTGCCGCCAGCCCACACCGTGCAGTCCGCCGCCGCTGATCGCCTGGTACGGCAGCTTCTCGCGGGCGGTCAACTCCTGCTCGACGCCGGATCCGCCGACAAACAGCCATTGCGTGCCGGGCATGACGGCGCGCACGGCCAGCAGCGGGTACACATGCCCGCCGGTGCCGCCGCCGCACAGCATGACGCGGCGCGGCCCCGCCGCGTGGCTCACTCCGCGTGTGCCGGGGCGGCCGGCCGGCCCACCGATGCCGCCATACGCGCGTTCGGCTGGTGTACCCGCGGGGCCGACAGCGCAATATTGAGCAGGATGCCGATTCCGGTCATCTCCGCGACGAGCGCCGACCCGCCGAGCGAGATAAACGGCAGCGGAATGCCGGTGAACGGCACGGTCGACGTGGCACTCGCGATGTTCAGCAGCGCCTGCACGCCGATCCAGAGCGCGATGCCCATACCCAGCAGCCGTCCAAACAGATCCGGCGCGTTCAGGGCGATCGTCATGCAGCGCCACGTCAGGAACGCAAACAGCACGACGATGACCGCGCAGCCGACGAATCCGAAGTCGTTGCCGATGACGGCGAAGATCGCGTCAGTGTGCGATGCCGGCAGGTATTCCACCGTCTTGGAGAGCGTGCCAAAGCCGTTGCCGGTCAGACCGCCGTTGCTCAGGGCGATCAGCATCTGGTAGATCTGGTAGCCGTCGCCCGTGCGGTCTTTCAGTGGTTCCAGGAACCGCATGAAGCGCGCCACGCGCCACGGCTCGGACACCAGCAGCGCGAAGACCAGCGCCGCCATGATACCGCCCAGGGTGCCAAACTGCGACAGGGGGGCGCCGGCGATGAAGAACATGCCCATGGCCGTGGTCACGATCACGATACTGGTGCTCAGGTCGGGCTGCAAGGCGATCAAGCCGGCGCTCACGCCGATGATGAACAGGAATGGAATAAAGCCATCGACGATAGTGTTCAGCCGGCTATGGCGCTTGGTCAGCCAGTGACTAACATAGATGATGACGATCAGTTTGGCCCACTCGCTGGGCTGTATCGATGCGTTATCGGTCAACCAGCGGCGCGCGCCATTGGTCAGCGCGCCAAACACGAGCACCAGCAGCAGGATGAACATGATGCCCAGCGCCAGCGGTACCGACAGCCGCTGTAACTTTGCGTACGGAAACTGGCTGGCCATGAGCATGCCGACGGTTCCGATGACGGCCCACATCATTTGGCGCTTCAGAAAGAACATCGCGTCGTCGTATGCGCTATACGCCCACTGGTGGCTTGAACTGTATACCGTGGGCACGCCGATGGCGATCAGCGCGAACACAAAGATCAGTAACCAGCGGTCAAAGTTTAGGCGGATGCCGAATGGCAAGCGGGATGGCATCGTGTTCACTCCTGGCCCAGGCCCATTACCAGCGCACGGAACTGATCGCCACGATCAAACTCGTTCTGGAACATGCCAAACGACGCGCAGGCCGGCGAGAACAAGACGGTGTCCCCGGGCTGTGCCACGGCGAACGCGTCCTGCACGGCATCGGCCAGCGCCTTGTACCGTCCGAGAATGCGCGTCCCGCCGCCGCCGAAGCGAATCATGGAGTCGAGCATGTAGTGTGCTTCGCCTTCAAGCAGCAACATGAGCTTGGCGCGCACCGAAAGGGAGCGGCCGAGCGCTTCGAAGTCCAGCTTCTTGTCCGAGCCGCCGCCGATCCAGATGATGTTTTCGCCCACGGCCTTGAGCGCCGCGATCGCCGCCGCCGGGGCGGTGGCTGTCGAGTCATTGATCCAGCGCACGCCGTTCAACTCGCGGACCAGCTCCATGCGGTGCGGCACGCCGTGGAACGCGCGCAGCGCGGGCTGAATCTGCGCCGGGCTGGCGCCCGCATCGAGTGCGAGCGCAACTGCGGCCAGCGCGTTTTCCACGTTGTGGTCGCCGGGCAGCTGCAAATCAGTGCGGCGGGCTATCACCTCGACCTGTCCGCCCGCCTGGCGCACGATGTCGTCGCCGAGCAGATAGACGCCGTCGATCGGTTGCGTGCGGCTGAACCAGGCAACGCGCGCCGGCGCCTGGTCGGCCCATTCACGCCCCTGTTTCTGGTCGGCGTTCAGCACGACGACGTCGCCGGGCTGCTGGTACTTGAAGATGAGCGCCTTGGCGTCCGCGTACTCGCCCATGTTCGCGTACCGGTTCAGGTGGTCGGGATGCAGGTTCGTGATGCAGGCCCGGTGCGGGCTGGTCTGCAAATCGGCCAGCCCTTCGCACTGCCACGACGACATTTCAAGCACGACCGGTGTGGTGGCATCGATCTGGTCGAGTGTATCGAGCGCCGAGACGCGCAGGTTGCCGGCGACAACGGTGCGCGGGTCCATCGCCTTGAAGATCTCGCCGACGAGCAGCGCGGTCGTCGTTTTGCCTTTGGTGCCGGTCACCGCGGTGATCGGGGCCGGGCAGGCGCGGAGGAAGAGACCGATCTCCATCTCGATCGGCACGCCGCGCGCGCGCGCTTCCTGCAGCAGTGCGTGCTCGCGCGGCACGCCGGGATTGCGGACGATCAGATCGGCCTGCGCGAAATCGGATGCCCGGTGTTCGCCCAGCACATAGTCAATCGGCAGTCCGGCCAGCGCGTCGAGCGACTCGCGCAGGTCCGCTTCGCTTTTTAGATCGGTGACGGTAACGCGCGCGCCATACCGGGCCAGAAAGCGCGCCACACCGACACCACCGCCGTGCATGCCCAGTCCCATGACCAGGGCGCGCTTACCTGCCAGATCAATCATAGGTCGCTCGTCCGCCTCATTACAGCAATGCCAGCGCGATGCCCGCCATCGCGCACAGGATGCCCGCCAGCCAGAAGCGCTGCGTGATGTGCGTCTCGCTCCAGCCAGTCAGCACGAAGTGATTGTGCAGCGGCGACATCTTGAACAGCCGCTTGCCGCGCGTGAGCTTGAAGTACGCGATCTGCAAGACCACGCAGCCCAGTTCGGCTACGAAGATGCCGCCCACAATGGGATAGAGCAGCCACTGCCCGGTCATGAGCGCGACGGTGCCCAGCGTGCCGCCCAGTGCGACCGAGCCGGTGCCGCCCATAAACATCTCGGCCGGGTAGGCGTTAAACCACAGGAACGCCAGCAGGGCGCCGACCATGATAAAGCAGAACGTCGCCAGCCAGCCCTGCCCCTGCAGGTAGGCGATAATGGCGTAGGCGGCGAACGCTACCGCGCTCGTCGTGCCGGCCAGCCCGTCGAGCCCGTCGGTCACATTGACGGCGTTGGCGCTGGCGACGATGATAAAGATCGCGATCGGCAGCCAGAAGATGCCGAGATCGATCTTCTCTCGGATGCCCGGCAGCGCAACGCTGTTCAACTGTGGCGGGCCGAAAAAAAGAATGCCCGCGATGATTGCGGCGATCGCGATCTGCAGCGGAAATTGCTCCCGCGCTTTCAATCCGCGCACGCCATTGGCCCGCGGCCGCACGACCAGGTAATCGTCCACCATGCCGAAGATGCCGAATGCCAGCAGGGCGAACAGCGGCACGACAATCGACCGCCCGACGAACACTTGCCGTGCGATGCCAAGTTCGGCCAGCAACGCCTGACCGAACGACGTGCTCGACAGCAATTGCACCAGGTTGACCGCCAGCGTTAGCACGACCACGGGTACGATGATCATCAGCCCGCCCATCACCGGCGTTCCCATTTTGGATTGGTGTGTGCTGGGGCCCTCGACCCGGATTGTTTGTCCGATGCGGTTGCGCCGCAACAGGCGGATCAGAGGCGGGCCCCAGATCACGGCAAGCAGGAACGAGACGGTCGCCAGCGTTAACGAGTAGGCCATGGTACACGAGCCAACGACTCCGGCGGGGCGCAGCGCGCCTTAGTGGCCGTGGTGACGATGCACGGATAGTTGTGTGACGACATCTTCCATTGCCATGCCGCGCGAGCCTTTGACCAGCACCATATCGCCGGCCTGCAGCAACTCGCGCAGGAGGGCGACGGCGGCCGTCTTGTCGGCGCAGAAGTACACGCGCGAGCGATCCATACCCTCGTCGATCGCGCATGCGCCGATCGTGCGCGCGCGACTGCCGACCGCCACGACGATATCGGCCACCTCGGCGGCGCGGCGCCCGACCAGTTCGTGCGCCTCGCGCTCGTAGTCGCCGAGTTCCAGCATATCGGCGAGCACGGCGATCTTGCGGCCTTCCAGTTCGCTCAACAGATTGAGCGCCGCGATGCAGGACGTCGGGCTGGCGTTATACGTGTCGTCGATGAGCGTGGCATCGTTGATGGCCCCGACCGCTGCCAGCCGCAGTTGGCCCGACACGTCTTGCAGGCCGCCGATGATCTCTTCCCAGTCCATGCCTTCGGCAATCCCGACGGCTGCGGCGGCCAATGCCGTGTGTACGCTGTGCCGGCCCAGAAGCGGCACGGTAACGTGCAAGCGGGTGGAGCCATGGTGTACCCAGAAACGGGTGCCCTTAAGCCCAAGCCCCTCGACGTCGCCGGCCCACAGATCGTTGGCCGGGTCCAGCCCGTAAGTTATCACCCGTGCCGCCGTAACGTGGCGCATCGGGCTGACCAGCGGGTCGTCGCCGTTCAGCACGGCCCAGCCATCGGCAGGCAGCGCGCGCGGCAGTTCGGCCTTGGCCTGCGCGATCCGCTCGATGCTGCCGAGCCGCTCGAGGTGCGACGGGCCGACATTGGTCACAACGCCGATGTGCGGTTGCGCAATTTCGGCCAGCCGGGTGATCTCGCCGAGATCGTACATGCCCATCTCGAAAACGGCGCGCTCCGGGCGGCTGTCCATCGCCAGCAGCGCCAGCGGCAGACCCGACTCGCTGTTCAGATTGCCCGCACTCTTGTACGTGCGGAAGCGCCGGCCGAGCACAGCGGCGATCGTTTCTTTCGTGATCGTCTTGCCCACGCTGCCGGTCACGCCAATGACCTGCAGCGCAAATCGCCGGCGCCACCAGGCCGCGATGTCCTGGAAGGCGCGCAGGCTGCTGGGTGCCAGCACGATAGCCGGCAACTGCAAAACGGCCTGGGTTGTCACGGCACCCAGGTCGATAAGCGCGGCGGCGAGTGGTTCGGGCAGGCGGGAACGCTCGGCCAGCACCACCTGAGCGCCGCGCGATAGCGCATCGCCGATGTGCCGGTGGCCGTCGGTCTGCTCGCCCGGCAACGCCACGAACGCCGACCCTGGCACGCACTGGCGCGAATCGACGTGCCATGCCGCGATGCTGTGCGCGGCCCAGGCTGCGGGGCGCTTTCCCGTCAGCGCTTCAGCAACGTCGGCCAGCGTTAGCATCAGGTCTCGAAAGCGATGCCGGTTAGCGGTTGACGGCCTTGCTGCCGATATCGAGCATGGTGACGAGCTTCCTGGCAATCTCGCGAAAGACCGGGCCGGCAGTGTCGGAACCGTACTGGCTGGTCTGCGGCCGATCCAGCTTGACGAGCATGACAAAACGCGGCGCCTCGACCGGCGCCCAGCCGACAAACGACGCGATGGTTGCGTTTTCGTCGTATCTTTGGGTGACCGGATTCACCACGCTGGCCGTGCCCGTCTTGCCGGCGACGCGCATTCCGGGAACCTGCACCGGAATGTTCTCTTTCTCAAGTGCGTTGGCCAGCATGCCTGCCAGCGTGTGCGCGGTGTCGCTGGACACCACGCTGCGCACGCGCACCGGCGCGACGGTGCGCGCCTGACCCTGGCCGAGAACGGTGTCGGCCAGATACGGCTTCATCAGCACGCCGTCATTTGCAATCACCGCGGCCATCATCGCCACTTGCAGCGGCGTCGCCGTCATGCCCTGGCCGAACGAGTTGGTGCCGAGGTCGGATACGTACCAGCCGGGCGTGCCGGGTGCGCGGATGGTGCCCTGCGCCTCATTAGCCACGTCGATGCGGGACGGCTTGCCAAAGCCGAACAACTCAGCGTACTTGTAGAAGACGTTCGGCCCCATGCTCGTGCTCAGGTATGCCGAGCAGACATTAAGAGACATGGCGAGACAGTCGGTCATGTTGACGCGCCCGTGCGACTTCTTATCCCAGTTCTGGATGGAGCGGCCGCCGACGATGATCTCGCCGGTGTCCACCATCGTGCTGGCGGGCGTAAACTGGCCGCTGTCCAGCGCCGCGGCCATGGTCATGATCTTGATGACCGAGCCTGGTTCGTAGTCAATCGATACCGCCGGATTGTTCAGCAGTGCGCCGGCTGTTTCAAAGAACCGGTTCGGATCGTATGCCGGCCGGGATGCCATCGCCAGTATCCGCCCGGTGGACGGCTCGATGACGATCACCGTGCCGCTGGCCGCCTTCGTCCGTTCGATGCCGGCCGTCAACTCGCGTTCCACCACATCCTGGATCGCCCAGTCGAGCGTAAGCACCAGATCGCACGCGGTGGTCGACGGCTGGAAATCGCGCACACCGAGGGTGAGCCGCGCCGGAGTGTACCCAATGTCCGACAGACACTGGCTGTCATTGCCGTGCAGTTGCTTGTTGTAATAGCTCTCCAGGCCGTAGATGCCGTCGCCTTGCGCCGCGACGAAGCCGAGCACGTGCGCGGCCAGGCCGCCTGCCGGGTACTGGCGGCTGGCTGTCAACTGCAAGCCGATGCCCGGCAAGTTGCGCGACTTGATCTGATTGCCGATCGCGAGCGATACCCCCGTGTCGAGCACGACCCACGTTACCTTCGGATCGGCCACCTTCTTCCAGATGAAGTCGATCGGCTTGCCCAGCAGCAGGGCGAGATGCTCGGCCGTGCGCCGCCGCGTGGCCTCACTGCCCATCGCGTAAGGCGAGGCGTCCACGGTGAACGCCCACGTATTCAGCGCCAGCGGCATGCCGTTGCGGTCCAGGATGGCGCCGCGCGCCACCGGTGCCTTGCGCTGCATCTGCGCGGCCACGTCGTTGGCAACGATACGGAGCTCGTCGAAGCGCACGATCTGCCAGACGAACAGCGGGATGACCAGCAGGAGGATGAGCGTGACGAGCCCAATCATGACGACTTGCGCTCGTCTGGTGGTGCCGGCCAGGTCGGACGGTCTGGGACCGTTCTGGTTTGCCATTATGCTACCGCCTGGCGGTCTTCAGCCGCTGCACGAGGCCGTCAAATAGCCGGCGGCCGAGCGATCGTTCGTCGCGCGCGGGCTGGCTCATGCTTTCGGGCGCCGGGTCAGCGGCCACCGCTGGGACGGCCAGCTTGATGCTCTTGCTGAGCTCCGTGAAGCCGAGCGCGTACGCCCGGTCACGGATGCGCGCCGGCTTCTCCATTTCCGCGATATCGACGGTGAGCTGAAGGTTTGCGCTCTGTGCCTGGTCGATCTTCTGCCTCAAAATGTCAATCTGCTGTGAGGTCTCAGTCGAGACTGACGACTCAAGCACCGTCAGCATGACCGCAATCGCCAGGAACGCGATCGTCAGCGCCCAGCGAGTCCAGTTGCGCCAGTTTGGCCTGAACTCGGCGGCGGATATCACGCGCGGGCGTTCGGTCAGGATGTGTGACGACAGATAGCGACGGGTGTTTAGGGTCATAGAAAGCTCCTCTCCGCAAACCGGGATTCGGGAGGGGGAGAGAAAGGGCCGTCGACTTTGACGGCCGCGCGCAGTTTGGCGCTGCGGCTGCGCGCGTTGGCTCGAACTTCCTCGTCCGAGGCCGTTACCGGCTTGCGGCCGCGGACCGTGAGGGTCCCCGCCGCCTGTTGCGCCCGCAAGAACTGCTTGACGATCCGGTCTTCCAGCGAGTGGAAGGCGATGACCGCCAACCGCCCGCCGTCGCGCAACAGGCCGACGGCTTGCGGCAGGGCCGCTGTAATGATCGCCAACTCGTCGTTGACGGCGATGCGCAGGGCCTGAAAGGTGCGGGTGGCCGGGTGGTTCTTTCCCCTGTGGCGGACGGCGCGAGCGACGACCGCGGCTAGTTCGCCCGTGCTGTACAGCGGACGCCGGGCGACGATCGCGCGAGCGATGCGGCGTGAATCAGGTTCCTCTCCGAACTGGTAAATCAGGTCGGCCAGTTCGCGTTCCGACCAGTGGTTGACGATTTCGCCGGCGGTGAGCGCCTGCGACGGGTCAAACCGCATGTCGAGCGGACCATCGGACTGCAGGGCGAAACCGCGCGTGGCATCGCCCACCTGCATGGACGAGAATCCCAGATCGAGCAGGATCCCGTCCACAGGCTCAAAGCCGGACTGGCGGGCGACGGCCGCCAGGTCGCCAAAACTGGCATGCACCAGCACGACACGCTCGGCGTATGCCGCCAGGCGTGCGCGGGCTAGTTCCAGCGCCCCGGGGTCCCGGTCCATTGCCAGGAGCCGGCCCGACGGCGCCGAGCGCTCGAGTATGACGCCGGAGTGCCCGCCGGCGCCGAGCGTGCCGTCGATGTAGCGGCCGCCCGGCTGGACAGCCAGCGCATCCATGACCTCAGCCAGGAGAACGGGAATGTGTTCCACATGTGACACCCTAGAGGCCCATGCCCGTCATTTGCTCGCCGATGAACTGGTTGTCGCGCTGCATGCGCGCCACTTCCGCCGCCCATCGTTCTTTGGCCCAGACTTCCACGCGATTCAACACGCCGACGACGATGGCGGTGCCGTTCAGCCCGGCGTAGTCGCGCAGTCCGGCCGGCACGAGGATACGGCCCTGGCGGTCGAGCTCGCACTCGGCGCCGGAGGCGAACATGCGGCTGAAGGTGCGACCCTCGCTGTGGCCGATCGGCAGGTTCAGAATCTTTTCGCGCAGCGATTCGAACTCACTGGTGCGCAGTATGAAGAGGCAGCCGTCCAGCCCGCGTGTTATGAACAGCGTGCCGGTCAGCCGGTCGCGAAACGCCTGGGGGATGGTCAGGCGGCCTTTTTCGTCAAGGCTATGTTCAAATTCGCCAACGAACGTTTGTTCTGTTTCTCCCACCGGAAGCCTCAAACGCCACGCTGAGCTTGATTGACGACCCACCAATTGCCACTTTTCAACACTTGCAGGCAGTATATACCACTTTTCGTCACCTGACAAGCACTTTGGCAGTATTTTCCCAGATATTTAAGGAGAAGACTTGGGATATAGCTGTGATAACATGTCAGCATGGCCAACCAATGAACACATACATAATATGTAATATAGATCAGCCATAGTTGGTTCGGTCTGCGGAGACAGATCGCCGACTCGAGCGCCTCGATACTGCGAGGTGGACGCCCAGCAATTCTCATTTTGAAGTCTGGCCACCAGGTTGCCCCCTCATCCCCTGGCCCCTGCTCCCCCGCGCGCGGGGGAGCAGGGGAAAAACTAACGGGGAGGTGCGCGGCGGCGCAGCCGACACGCACCTCCCCGTAGAATCTCTCCCCCTCCCAACGAAGTTGGGAGGGGGCCGGGGGGAGGGAGGCACTCATTATTCGTCGAATTGGCTTGCGTGATAAGCACCTG